>JBBQKY010000070.1:0-12176 GCA_038327385.1 Propionibacteriales bacterium | reverse complement strand
GCCGTTCAGCTGTGGACGGCGGCTTTCAGCTCGACGACCCGGTCGGCGCGCTCCCAGGTGAAGTTCGGCAGCTCCCGGCCGAAGTGACCGTACGTCGCGGTCTGCGCGTAGATCGGGCGGAGCAGGTCGAGGTCGCGGATGATGGCCGCCGGCCGCAGGTCGAAGACCTCGAGCACGGCCCTCGTGATGGTCTCGACCGGCACGCTCTCGGTGCCGAAGCAGTCGACGTAGAAGCCGACGGGGTGTGCCTTGCCAATCGCGTAGGCCACCTGCACCTCGCACCGCCTGGCCAGCCGCGCAGCCACGACGTTCTTGGCCACCCAGCGCATCGCGTACGCCGCCGAGCGGTCCACCTTCGACGGGTCCTTGCCGCTGAAGGCACCGCCGCCGTGGCGCGCCATCCCGCCGTACGTGTCGATGATGATCTTGCGTCCGGTGAGCCCGGCGTCGCCCATCGGGCCGCCGACCTCGAAGCGCCCGGTCGGGTTGACGAGCAGGGTGTAGTCGCTCGAGTCGATGTCGAACATCGCGAGCACCTCGTCGACGACGTGCTTCTTGACGTCAGCTGTCAACATCGACTCCAGGTCGATGTCGCGGGCGTGCTGGCTCGACACCACCACGGTGTCGACCCGAACCGGTCGGTCGCCGTCGTACTCGATCGTGACCTGCGTCTTTCCGTCCGGGCGCAGGTAGGCCATCGTATTGTCCTTGCGGACCGCCGACAGGCGCTCCGCCAGGCGGTGAGCGATCGTGATGGGCAACGGCATCAGCTCGGGCGTCTCGTCGCAGGCGTAGCCGAACATCAGGCCCTGGTCACCGGCGCCCTGGCGGTCGAGCGGGTCCGTCGAGCCCTCCGCGCGTCCCTCGTAGGCGACATCGACGCCGCGGGCGATGTCCGGCGACTGGCTGCCGATGCTGACCTGGATGCCGCACGAGCGGCCGTCGAAACCCTTCTGCGACGAGTCGTAGCCGATGTCGAGGACGCACTTGCGGACCAGCTCGGCAACCGGCACGTAGGCATTGGTCGTCACCTCGCCGGCGATGACCACCAGGCCGGTCGTGACGAGCGTCTCCACGGCGACCCGGCTGGCGGGGTCGCGCTGCAGCAGGCCGTCGAGGACCGTGTCACTGATCTGGTCGGCGATCTTGTCCGGGTGACCTTCGGTCACCGACTCGGACGTGAACAGTCGACGGGTCACCACGGTCTCCTCGGATGCGTGCGGTTGCGCGGCGGCGCGCTCTGCCCAGGGTATCCGTGGGGAGTGGCCTGGACGGTCACGACGTCTCACCGTCCGGCTGCCATCGCCGGACCACCTGGTCCCAGACGGCATCGCCCAGCGCCGCCTTCGTGCCGGCTGGTACGACGACGTCTGCGCCGCCCTTCGACAAGATGACCGCCGCGGTCGTGTCGGAGCCGAAGACGGCGCCGGCGCCCACGTCGTTGGCGACGAGCAGGTCGCAGCCCTTGCGCTCGAGCTTGGTACGGGCGTGCTCGAGGACCGAGCCGGAGCCGTCCCCCGTCTCGGCCGCGAAGCCCACCAGCACCTGCCTGGGCTCGCTTCGCCGGGCAACCAGGGCGACCAGGATGTCGGGGTTCTCCACCAGCTCGAGACTCCGCGGTGCACCGTCGGGCGACTTCTTCACCTTGTGGCCGGCCACCTGTGCCGGCCGGTAGTCGGCGGGAGCGGCGGCCATCACGACGGCATCGGCGCCCGCGGCCTCCGCCAGCATCGCGTCGCGCAGCTGTGCCGTCGACTCGACACTGACCAGCCGAGCTCCCGCCGGGTCCGGCAGCGTGACGTTCGCCGCCACGACTGTCACGTCAGCCCCGCGGGCGGCGGCGGTCAGGGCGAGGGCATAGCCCTGCTTGCCCGAAGAGCTGTTGGCGATGAACCGCACCGGGTCGAGATGCTCACGGGTGCCGCCGGCGCTGACCACGACACGACATCCCCGCAGATCGAGGTCGGCGCCGCCGCGCCTGAGGACCTGCGACGCCAGCGCGAAGATGGCGGCCGGCTCGGGAAGGCGCCCGGGACCGCTGTCGGCGCCGGTCAGCCGCCCCGTCGCCGGCTCGACGACGACGACACCGCGTTCGCGGAGAGTTGCGACGTTGGCCCGGGTGGCGGGATGCTCCCACATCTCGGTGTGCATCGCGGGCGCCATCACGACCGGGCACCGCGCGGTGAGCAGCGCCGAGCTCAGCAGGTCGTCCGCGCGCCCGTTCGCCGCCCTGGCGAGCAGGTCGGCGGTGGCCGGGGCGACGACCACCAGGTCGGCCTCCTTGCCGAGGCGCACGTGGCGAACCTCGTCCACCCGGTCGAACACGTCAGCGCTGACCGGGCGACCGGACAGCGCCGCCCACGTCGGCGCACCGACGAACCGCAGGGCGCTTCTCGTTGGTACGACGGTCACGTCGGCGCCGGACTCGGTGAACAGACGGAGCAACTCACAGGCCTTGTAGGCGGCGATGCCGCCGCCAACGCCGAGCAGGATGCGGGAGGGTGCCATCTCGTCCGAGCAGCGGGCCGGCTCAGGCCTCTTCGGGCTCGATGTCCTCACAGGTCAGCAGGTCCCTGTTGATCTCGCGCAGCGCGATGGACAAGGGCTTCTCCTGGACGTGGGTCTCGACGAGCGGACCGACGTACTCGAGCAGCCCCTCCCCGAGCTGGGAGTAGTACGCGTTGATCTGCCGGGCCCGCTTGGCCGAGTACAGCACGAGCTTGTACTTGGAGTCGGTCTTGGTCAGCAGTTCGTCGATCGGGGGGTTCGTGATCCCCTCGGCGACGGGCATGGTGCCTGACACGCGGCAGCCTCATTCACAGGGTCGAAAGCGGATCACGTCATCGGATCCATGGACGGTGGTCGCCCGCTTGCGCGGGGACCGCATCAATCCTACCAAGGTATCGCCGGCGCGACGGACATCGTCGTTCACGACGGTCACGTCGAACTCCGGCTGCGCGGCGAGCTCCTCGACAGCGGTGGCGAGGCGGCGTTGCCGTTCGGACTCCGCCTCGGTGCCCCGCCCGAGCAGCCGCCGGACCAGCTCCTCCCACGAGGGCGGCGCCAGGAACACGAAAAGCGCCTCCGGGACCCGCCGGCGCACCTGGCGGGCACCCTGGAGGTCGATCTCCAGCAGCACCAGCCTGCCCCGGTCGAGGGCGTCGCTGACCGGGCCGACCGGGGTGCCGTAGCGCGCGCCGCTGTGCACGATCGCCCACTCCAGCAGTCCACCGGACGCAACTGTCGCGTCGAACGTCGCGTCGTCGACGAACCGGTAGTGGATGCCGTCCACCTCGCCGTCACGCGGCCCGCGGGTCGTCATGGAGACCGATATCCATACCTCTGGGTACTGCTCGCGGAGGTACGTCGACACGGCGCCTTTGCCGACTGCGGTAGGCCCGGCGAGGACGGTCAGCCGCGCTGCGTCGCCTCGTGGCAGCTCAGGAGCGGTGCTCAAACTCGCGCTCGAGCGCAGCCATCTGGTTGGCGCCGAGGCCGCGCACGCGCCGCGACTGCGAGATTCCGATGCGCTCCATGAGGTTGCGCGCGCGGACCTTGCCGAGCCCGGGCATCGCCTGGAGCAGGTCGACAACCTTCATCTTGCCGATTGCCTCGTTCGTAGCGGCCGCCTGCAGGGTTTCGGCGAGCGAGGCTCCCGAGCTCTTCAGCAGGCTCTTGACCGCTGCTCGCTCCCGACGGACCTGTGCTGCCTTCTCCAAAGCCGCGCGACGTTGCTCGAGTGTCAGCTCCGGCACTGTCACGACTTCCACCTCAGCTGTTCTGGTCCTCCGTTTGGACCTCACCTTAGCGGCTGGACCGGACCCCCGTAAGACTCGCGAACTACGAGAACGGCAGCGTAATGTGCATTCCGCAGTTCGCGTTCGCGTCGGCGACGATGGACCGCACGTCGCTGATCAGCCGGAGCCCGGTGGCGACCCCGAGCTGGCCGTTGGACGGGCCTTGGATGATGGCGACAAGGTCGTCCCACTGGCTCCTGACCGCGCTCGGCGCCAGGTCGCGCGCGCGTGCCAGCGCAGCGCGGTTGGCCGCCGGCCCGCCCGATGCCGCCGCCTGCAGGTTGCCGCCGTGGGTGATCGTCGCGACGGCGTCGCAGTAGGCTGCCCGGTTCTGCTCGCCGTCGTCGCGCAAGAGCCACCAGGCGAGCAACCCACCGACGAGTGCCAGCACGATCGCCACCGCGCCGATGGCCAGTGGAAGCCTGCTCCGTCCGGGTGCGACCCGCTGCGGCAGCAGCTCCTGCCGCGGGTACGGCGTGGGCTCCCCTGGTGGCGGTTGCATGTCGCCGTACGGCGGCTGCGTCATGCTCCGATCCTAGGTGCCGGGCACACTTGCTCTCGTGCCGCGATCCGCGCATGCCACCCGAGACGTGCAGGACAGGCGCCGCCGCGAGGTGTTGCTCGTGCTGGCCCTGTCGTTGGGCCAAGCCGGCGTGTACTCCGTCGTCGCGCTGGTCGCCCGGCTGACCGAGCCGGGCGGCCTCGCGCAACAGGTTGCGACGCTGAACCCGAGCGCCTCGCCGCGGTCGCTGCTCGACCTGACCTACCAGCTCCTCGGTATCGGCTTCGCGCTGGTGCCGGTCGTGCTCGCGCTGCACTTCCTGAGCGCCTCGCCCGACGGGGTTCCCGGTAGCCTGCGGGAGGGCGCCCGCCGCGTCGGGCTCCTCGTGCGAGACCGGTCGGGACTGCTGCACGACCTGCGCTGGGGCGCCGGTCTCGCTGCCGTCATCGGCATCCCCGGCCTCGGGCTCTACTTCGCGGCTCGGGCGCTGGACATCAACGCCACGGTGGTGCCGAGTGGACTCGGCCACCACTGGTGGACGCTGCCCGTCCTCGTCCTCTCCGCCGTCGAGAACGCGGCGCTCGAAGAGGTGGTCGTCGTGGGCTTCCTCGTCACCCGCTGCCGCGAGCTCGGGTTGACGACGCGGGGCGCCGTCGCGGCGAGCGCACTCCTACGCGGCACCTACCACCTCTACCAGGGGTTCGGGGCGTTCCTCGGCAACGCCGTGATGGGCGTCCTCTTCGCGACGTACTTCCAGCGCAGGCGCACGGTGCTCCCACTGGTCGTCGCGCACGCGCTGATCGACACCGTCGCCTTCGTCGGTTACACGCTGCTCAAGGACTCCCTCAGCCTGCCGTGAGGCCACCGGGCTCGATCGCCGGTAGCTCCGGCGAAAGCCCCGGACTGCCGGAGAAGAGCGTGCAATCGGTCTCCCTGGGCTGGATCCTTATGCGAAGAGCCGTGAGACACTGCAATAACAGTCGGGCCTAGCATGGTCGGCTTCTCGTCAAGAAAGCTGACCAATATGGGTGGGTGGCCAGGCCTCCACGATGTGATGGCCGACGTGGCAGCGTCGTTGAGCGAAGCAGGTGACCTCGAGCAGACCCTCGACCGGATCACCCGCACCGCTCGAGACACCGTCCCCGGCGCCGACTACGCGAGCATCTCCGTCCGGCACTCGGACGGGCGACTGGAGACGCTCGCGGCGACAGACCCGCTGGTCGTAGAGGCCGATGCGCTCCAGTACGAGCTGCGCGAAGGTCCCTGCTACGACGCGGTGACCGACGAGGACTCCACCTACTGCCCGGACCTCTCGAACGACTCACGCTGGCCGAGGTACGGCCCCAAGGCCCGGGACCTCGGCCTTGCCTCCCAGCTGGCGTTCCGGCTCGCCGGCCGCAAGGGAACCTACACCGGCCTCAACCTGTACTCGGGCTCGCTGGCGGCCTTCAACGAGCCGTCGGGGATAGCCGGTCTCTTCTCGAGCCACGCGAAGGTGGCTCTCGGCTACGCGGAGGAGCTGGACACCCTCAAGGCGGCGGTGGCGACGCGGCAGATGATCGGGGAGGCCATCGGGATAGTGATGGAGCGCTTCACGCTCACCGAGGAGCGCGCCTTCGAGTTCCTCATCCGGCTGTCCCAGACCAGCAACGTCAAGCTCCGTAACGTCGCGACGGAGATCGTCAGGCTGTCCGCGGACGCCTCCATCGGGACCTGACCACCGGACGGCGGCTCGTCAGGTCAGCTCGTCGAGGCACCGGGCCGCCGACGCGCGCAGGCCGGCGATCGTAGGGCCCGCCTGCAGCACACCCCGCGACGTGGCCGGCAGCACCTCGCCGTACGACGCGCCGAAGAGCCGCCTGAGGTCGGCGGCCGACCCGCCCTGCACGCCGTAGCCGGGTGCCAGCAACGGACCGTTGACCGCCACGTCCTCGTCGAGAGTGCTCAGCGTCGCGCCCACGACGGCTCCGACTGAGCCGAGCGGCGTTGCCCCGGCGTTCTCAGCGCGTACGGCGGCCAGCACCGCCCCGGCCACCGTGCCACCCGGCACTGCCGCACGCTGGAACTGGGCGCCCTCCGGGTTCGAGGTCAGCGCCAGCACAAAGACGCCGGCGTGGTTGGTCTCGGCGGCGGCCAGCATGGGCCGTAGCGACTCGAAACCCAGATACGGGTTGACGGTGACGGCGTCGACGGCGAGAGCAGCTGACCCGCGGAGGTAGGCGTCGGCGTACCCCTCCATGGTGGAGCCCAGGTCGCCGCGCTTGACGTCGAGAAGCACGAGCGCGCCGGCCGAACGGGCCTCCGCGATCACCGTCTCGAGGACCGCGATCCCCCGGGGGCCCATCCGCTCGAAGAACGCCGACTGCGGTTTCAGCACCGCGACCTGCCCGGCGAGCGCCTCGACGCACGTGCGGGAGAACCGCTCGAGGCCGGTGACGTCGTCGCTCAGTCCCCACCGGAGGAGAAGGCTGGGGTGTGGGTCGATCCCGACGCACAGCTGACCGCGCCGGCTCATCGCGGCGTGCAGCCGGGCGCCGAAGGTCTGCATCAACGCGTCACCTCCGCCTGCGTGCGGGACGGCCACGACGGACCCCCGTAGATGAAGGCCGTGTAGGCCTGCACGAGGGTGGCACCGGCCGCCAGCCGCTCACTCACGTCGGCCGCGGTGGTGACACCGCCGACCGAGATGACCGCCATCTCGCCGGTGAGCTTGCGCAAGAGCCCTAGCACCTCCAGCGCTCTAGGCGCGAGCGGCGGACCGGACAACCCGCCCGGTCCGGCGGCGGCGACGGCTGCGGGTGCGGAGCGCAGCCCGTCACGCGTGATGGACGTGTTCACCGCGACGATCCCGTCCAGATCCAGCTCCACCGCCAGCCTCGCCACTTCGGTGACGTCGTCGTCGGAAAGGTCGGGCGAGATCTTGACGAGCAGCGGGACGTGCCGCCGAGCGGCGCGGTCCGCCTGCTCCCGAACCGCCACCAGCAGCGGCCGCAGCAGCTCGACGGCCTGC
This sequence comes from Propionibacteriales bacterium, assembly GCA_038327385.1. Taxonomy (GTDB): domain Bacteria; phylum Actinomycetota; class Actinomycetes; order Propionibacteriales; family Nocardioidaceae; genus JAWWPG01. The sequence continues at coordinate 4,867 of JBBQKY010000070.1, read as the reverse complement.
AGGTTCCGCAGGCCAGGCGTGTTGGGTGAGCTGACGTTGACGACCAGGTAGTCGGCGAACGGTGCCAGCAGCCGAGCGCTCAGCATGTAGTCCTTGACCGCGTCGACCTCGTCGACGTTCTTGGACTTACCGATGTTGACCCCGACCACGACCCCCCGGCGCCGCCGCTGCGCCCGGCGGGCGGCCAGCCGCGCCGCGACGACGGCCGCGCCGTCGTTGTTGAAGCCCATTCGGTTGACGAGGGCACGGTCGTCGGCGAGACGCAACAGCCGGGGACGCTCGTTTCCGGGCTGCGCCTGACCGGTCACCGTCCCGACCTCGACGAAGCTGAAACCCACCGCGGCCAGCGCCTCGACCCCGACGGCGTTCTTGTCGAAGCCGGCGGCGATACCGAGCGGCCCCGGGAACGTCAGGCCGAAGGCCTCGACCTGGCCGCCGAGCGCCGGCTTGGCGCCTCGCCGCAACAAGGCGACGACGCCGGGGACCCGAGTGCCGTACCGCAGGGCGGCGAACCCGACCTGGTGCGCCCGCTCGGCGTCGAGCCGCGCCAACAAGCCGGCGAACACCCAGCGGTAGAGCATCAGCCGAGCGATCCGCTGGCGGCCCAGCTCTGCAGCGAGCGAACGCCGAGCTCTCCTGACCGGGTCGCCTCGATTGCCTGCACTGTGGCGGCGAGGCCTTGCACGGTGGTGACACAGGCGATGCTGGCGAGCACTGTCGCCGTGCGGATCTCGTAGCCGTCGACGCGTGGCGAGCCACCCGACGTGGTGCCGTGCGGGGTGTTGACGACCAGGCACACGTCGCCGGCCAGGATGCGGCCCACGATGGTCGGCTCCCCGTCGGTACCCGCGCCCTCGGTGTGTTTGCGTACGACGGTCGTCTGCACGCCGTTGCGACGGAGGACCGCGGCCGTGCCGGCCGTTGCCAGGATCTCGAACCCCAGGTCGGCCAGCCGCTTGATCGGGAAGATCATGGACCGCTTGTCGCGGTTCGCCACCGAGACGAAGACCCGGCCCGCGGACGGCAGCCCGCCCAGACACGCGATCTGTGCCTTCGCGAAGGCCCCGCCGAAGGTGGCGTCGATGCCCATGACCTCACCGGTGGAGCGCATCTCCGGCCCGAGCAGGGTGTCGACGTGATGCCCGTCGGCAGTGCGGAACCGGCTGAACGGCATCACCGCCTCCTTCACGGCGACGGGTGAGGAGGGCGGCAGGTCTCCGCCGTCCCTGGTCGCCGGCAGCATCCCCTCTGCCCGCAGCTCCGCGATGGTGGCCCCGAGCATGATTCGCGCCGCGGCCTTGGCCAGCGGAGTCGCGGTCGCCTTGGAGACGAACGGGACGGTCCGGGACGCGCGGGGGTTGGCCTCCAGCACGTACAGCACGTCGGCGGCGATGGCGTACTGGATGTTGATCAGCCCCCGCACGCCGACTGCCTCGGCGATGACCCTCGTCGACTCCCGGACCCGCTCGACGTCCTCGACCCCCAGGGTGATCGGCGGCAGCGCACAGGATGAGTCGCCCGAGTGCACGCCGGCCTCTTCGATGTGCTCGAGGACCCCGCCCAGGAAGAGGTCCTGACCGTCGTACAGTGCGTCGACGTCGATCTCCACGGCGTCATCGAGGAACCTGTCGACCAGGACGGGGTGGGAGGGCGATATCTGCGTCGCGCGCTCGATGTACCCCCGCAGCGCCTCGTCGTCGTACACGATCTGCATCCCGGAGCCGCCGAGCACGAACGACGGCCGGACCAGCACCGGGTACCCGATGTCGTCGGCGATCTTCTTGGCGCCGGTGTACGACGTGGCGGTGCCGTGCTTCGGCGCCGGCAGACCGGCAGCGGCGAGGAGACGGCCGAACGCGCCGCGGTCCTCGGCCAGCTCGATCGCGTCCGGGCTGGTCCCGACGATCGGCACACCTGCGGCGGCGAGACCGCGGGCCAGCCCCAACGGCGTCTGGCCGCCGAGCTGGACGATGACGCCGGCTACCGGCCCGGCTGCGGTCTCGGCTGCGACCACCTCGAGGACGTCCTCCAGGGTGAGCGGCTCGAAGTACAGCCGGTCCGACGTGTCGTAGTCGGTCGAGACCGTCTCGGGGTTGCAGTTGACCATCACCGTCTCGTAGCCGCCGTGCTCGGTCGGCGCGGCGGACAGCGCCATCGACGCGTGCACGCACGAGTAGTCGAACTCGATGCCCTGGCCGATCCGGTTCGGGCCGCTCCCGAGGATGAGCACCGCCGGCTTGGTGCGCGGCGCCACCTCGCTCTCGTCGTCATACGTCGAGTAGTGGTAGGGGGTCGACGCCGCGAACTCGGCGGCACAGGTGTCGACGGTCTTGAATACCGGTCGCACCCCGAGAGCCCGCCGGACGCCGCGGACCACCTCCTCGGTGGACCCGGTCAGGTCGGCCAGCTGCTGGTCGGAGAAGCCGTGGCGCTTCGCCCGGCGCAGCAGGTCGACGGCCAGGTCTGGTGCGGCCCGCACCTCGCGGGCGATCTCGTCGAGCAGCACCAGCTGGTCGGCGAACCACGGGTCGATCCCGGTCGCCGCTGAGACCTCGTCGGCAGTAGCGCCGCCGCGGATCGCCGCCAGCACCTGCTGGAGCCGGTCCTCGGTGGGCAGCCGGGCTGCGGCGAGGTTCTCGGCACGGTCCCCCGGGTCGCCGCGCCAGCTGAGCTCCGCGCCGACCCGCTCCAGCGAGCGAAGCGCCTTCTGCAGGGCCTCGGCGAAGTTGCGGCCGATCGCCATCGCCTCCCCGACGCTCTTCATGTGGGTGGTCAGCGTCGGGTCCGCCGATGGGAACTTGTCGAACGCGAAACGCGGGACCTTAACGACGACGTAGTCGAGCGCCGGCTCGAAGCTGGCCGGCGTCTCCATCGTGATGTCGTTCGCGATCTCGTCGAGGGAGTAGCCGATCGCCACCTTGGCCGCGATCTTGGCGATAGGGAAGCCGGTGGCCTTGGAGGCGAGCGCGCTGGAGCGGGACACCCGCGGGTTCATCTCGATCACGATCATCTCGCCGGTCGCCGGGTCGACCGCGAACTGGATGTTGCAGCCGCCGGTCTCCACCCCTACCGCACGTACGACGCCGAACGCCATGTCTCGCATGGCCTGGTACTCGCGGTCGGTCAGCGTCATGGCCGGTGCCACCGTGATCGAATCGCCGGTGTGGACGCCCATCGGGTCGAGGTTCTCGATCGAGCAGACCACGACGGCGTTGTCGTGACCGTCCCGCATCACCTCGAGCTCGTACTCCTTCCACCCCACCACGGACTCCTCGAGCAGCACCTCCGTCGTAGGGCTGGCGTCGAGACCCGCGCCCGCGATCCGCCGCAGCGCCGGCTCGTCGTACGCCAGCCCGGAGCCTGCCCCACCCATCGTGAACGACGGTCGCACCACCACGGGGAAGCCGAGCTCGGCCGCCGCTGCCAGGGCCTCGCCGAGGGTGTGGCAGACCACGCTCGTCGCGACCCGGCCGCCGAGCGACTCGACGATGCCCTTGAAGGTCTCGCGGTTCTCGCCGGCTTGGATCGCGGCGATCGAGGCGCCGATCAGCTCGACGCCGTACTTCTCGAGCGTGCCGTCCTCGGAGAGCGCGACCGCCGTGTTGAGGGCCGTCTGCCCGCCGAGCGTCGCCAGCAGGGCGTCCGGCCGCTCCTTGTCGATGACCTTCGCGACGAACTCGGCGTTGATCGGCTCGACGTACGTCGCGTCGGCGACGTCGGGGTCGGTCATGATCGTGGCCGGGTTGGAGTTCACCAGGATGACGCGGATGCCTTCTGCCTTGAGCACCCGGCACGCCTGTGTTCCGGAGTAGTCGAACTCGCACGCCTGCCCGATGACGATCGGACCGGAGCCGATCACCAGGACCGACTCGATGTCGGCGCGCCGGGTCACACCGCCGCCGCGGTCATCGTGTCGACGAACCTGCCGAACAGGTAGCCCGCGTCGTGCGGCCCCGCCGCCGCCTCCGGGTGGTACTGCACGCTGAAGGCCGGCCGGTCGAGCAGCGACAGCCCCTCGACCACCCCGTCGTTGAGGTTGTGATGCGAGACGACCGCCGGCCCGAACGGCGTGTCAAAGGAGTCGACGCCTACCTTGACCGCGCTGTGCTGATGTTCGCGGCCCGGCAAGCCGACCGCACTCTGCACATGTTCGCGGCCCGGCAAGCCGACCGCACTCTGCACATGTTCGCGGCCCGGCAAGCCGACCGCGAAGCCATGGTTGTGCGACGTGACCTCCACCTTGCCGGTCGTCAGGTCCATCACCGGCTGGTTGATGCCGCGATGGCCGTAGTCGAGCTTGTACGTCGGGAGGCCGAGTGCCCGGCCGAAGAGCTGGTGACCGAAGCAGATGCCGAAGAAGGGGATGCGGCGGCGCAGCGTCTCGGTCAGCACCGCGACCTGGGGGTCTGCCGTGGCCGGGTCGCCAGGGCCGTTGGAGAGGAAGACACCGTCCGGATCCGTCGCCAGCACGTCGTCGATGGTCGACGCGGCCGGCAGCACGACAACCTCGACGCCGTGCTCGGCGAACCGCCGCAGGGTCATCGTCTTGATGCCGAGGTCCAGGGCGGCGACCCGGCACAGCCGGCCGCCTTCCGCGGCCACGACGTACGGCTCGGCCGTCGACACCTCCTCGGCAAGTGCCGAGCCCGACATCAGCGGTGCCGCGAGCACCCGCGGCAGCAGCCGGGAAGTGTCGAGGTCGGTCGAGGAGATCCCAACCCGCATAGCACCCCGCTCGCGCAGGTGACGCGTCAGCGCGCGTGTGTCGATGCCGCTGATGCCGACGATCCCCTGCCCGACCAGCTCGTCGGTGAGGGTGCGCCGGGCGCGCCAGCTGCTGGCGCGGCGGGCGGGGTCGCGAACGACG
>JBBQKY010000069.1:0-12180 GCA_038327385.1 Propionibacteriales bacterium | reverse complement strand
GTGGTCGGCGTACGACCTTGTCATGCGCCGCCTCTCAACCCGGGCTCGTCGTCAGAACAGCCCGACCGTCTCGCCGTCGGCATCGATGTCGATGCGGGCGGCCGCAGGATTCGAGCCAAGACCGGGCATCGTCCGCATGTCTCCGCAGATCGGGTAGATGAAACCCGCGCCCACCGAGGCGCGCACCTCCCGGACCGGCAACGTCCATCCGGTGGGCGCCCCCTTGCGGGACGGGTCGGAGGACAGGGAGAGATGCGTCTTTGCCATGCAGATCGGCAGCGTCCCGAAGCCGCACTTCTCGTAGGTGGCGATCTGTCGGGTGGCAACCGCCGAGTAGTCGACGTCCCGAGCGCCGTAGATGTCCTTGGCGATGGTCTCGATCTTCTCGCGGATGGTCGCCTCGTCCGGATACAGCAGCCGGAACCGGCTGGGCTCGTCGGCCGCCTCGGCGACCGCTTCGGCCAGCTCTATAGCGCCGCGGCCTCCGTCGGTGAAGTGGTGGGACACGGCACAGCGCGCCCCGGCTTCCTCGGAGATCGACCGGATGGCCGCGACCTCGCTCGGGTGGTCGCTGGCAAAGGAGTTGATGGCCACGACCGGAGAGACACCGTGGCGCCGTACGTTCTCGATCTGTTTGACCAGGTTGGCGGCACCGGCATGAACGGCGTCGGTGTTCTCCGCGAACAGCTCCTCGGGCAGCGGCTTGCCGGCGGCGATGCGGTAGTTGCCTGAGTGCGCCTTGAGGGCCCGCACGGTGGCGACCACGACGGCGGCGTCCGGCGCCTCTCCCGAGACCCGGCACTTGATGTTGAAGAACCGCTCCGCACCCATATCGGCGCCGAAGCCCGCCTCGGTGATCACGTAGTCGCCACACCGCAAGGCGATGAGGTCACCCAGCACGGAGGAGTTGCCGGTGGCGATGTTGCCGAAGGGACCGCAGTGCACGATGACCGGGGTGTTCTCGATGGTCTGGACAAGGTTGGGCTTGATCGCCTCCCGCAGGAGCACCGTCATCGCCCCGGCGGTGTCCAGCTGCTCGGCTGTCACCGGCTCCTGCCCCGCCGTGTAGCCGACCACGATCCGCCCCAGCCGCTCTCGGAGGTCCCGGTACGACGTCGTCAGCGCCAGCGTGGCCATCACCTCGGAGGCGGCAGTGATGTCGAACCCGGTCTGCCGGGGTACGCCGTCATCACGGCCCCCGAGGCCGGTGACGATGTTGCGAAGTGAGCGGTCGTTCATGTCCATCACGCGGCGCCAGGTGATGCTGTGCGGGTCGATGCCGAGGACGTTGCCGCGGAACAGGTGGTTGTCGAGCATGGCGCTCAGGAGGTTGTGCGCGGCGGTGACCGCGTGCATGTCCCCGGTCAGGTGGAGGTTGAGCTTCTCCATCGGCACGGCTTGGCTGTAGCCGCCCCCCGCGGCGCCGCCCTTGATGCCCAGCGCGGGACCCATCGACGCCTGTCGGATGGTCGTCACGGCGCGCTTCCCGATGTGGCTCATGCCCTGCCCAAGCCCTACCGCGGTCGTCGTCTTGCCTTCGCCGAGCGGGGTCGGCGTGATGGCCGTCACCACGACGTACTTTGCGCGGGGCCGGTCGGCAAGCTCCTCGACGGCTTCCGGACTCACCTTCATCACATCGCGGCCGTATGGCTCCAGGAGATGGCTGCCCAGGCCCATCTCCCCCGCGATGTCCTCGATCGGCTTGAGGGACGCGGCGCGTGCTATCTCCAGGTTGCCGGGGTTCAAGGTGTCTCCTTCGGGTTGTCAGGTTGCAGGGGGAACGTTGTCACAGTCCTGGTGGAACGTAACCGTCGATGTCGACGCCGAGCTCGGCGCCGGCGTCCAGCAGGGAGTCGAACAGGTACTGCCCCGACGACCGCTCGCAGTGCAGCAGGTACGACGTGGTCGGCGCTCGGTCGGCGCCGTCCACGTCGTCGCGGATCAGGTCGGTCGCAACCCCAGACACAGCCGAGCGAAGCGCCGCACCGTCAGGACAGGCCTCGTCAGCGAGGTCCACACCGCATTCCTTGGCCAGCAGGTCGCCTGAACGCTCGCCGGTGAGCCGCAGCAGTGCCCGGCCGTGGGTGAGATCGATGACGCTCACGAGCTCGTCGGTCACCGCGGCGGTGTGGCACAGGACCGAACGGAGCCGGTCCTGCGTGCGGGGCGGGCCAAGAACCAGCCATTCGCCGGGACCAGCCCCCACGACGAGCACCACGGCTTCGCCCTCGCCGATCTCCCACCGCTGCCTGGCTGAGCGGCCGAAACGCACGCCGAGCCCGTGTGCCATGGCGCCGCCGAGCGGCGCCTTGATCGCCACCTTGGCGAGGGGCATGCAGTCGGTGATCCGCAGCGCCGCGCTGCTTCGGCGACCGCTCACCGCCCAGCCGGCCGCTACTACCTCCGGGTCGGCGGGGACGATCGGGCTTCTGGCGATCGGCACCTCCTCAGCCACGGAGCCGCACACCCTGCAGGTCGACCTGCGCGAGGTGTTCGGACACGGTGGCCACGGCCGTCCCGCCGTCGGTCAGCCGGATCGCGACCTCGGTGCCGGGCTGGGCGAGGTGCTCGGCCACCTGGGCCAGGCAGACTGACCGGCCGAGAGTAGGAGACATCCGGCTCGACGTGATGCGGCCGCAGATGCGGTCGTTGCCGTCGATGAGCTGGGTGCCCTCATGCGGCACGAGGGCGGGGTCCGCCGTACGCAGGGCCACCAGCCTGACGTCGTCGCCGCTTTCTCTCTGCCAGCCGAGCTCCGGCATGCCCACGAAGTCGTCCTTGTCCAGCTTGACCAGCCCGGCGAGTCCTGCGCTGAAGGCGCGTGTCAGGCCGTCGGTGTCCTGTCCGACGATGAGGTGCCCCTTCTCGAGCCGCAGGATGCGTTGTGCCTCCACTCCGAAAGGCCGCACCCCGAGGTCGCGCCCTTGCTCGAGCAACCGCTCCCAGAGGTGCAAGCCGTAGGAGGCAGGGATGTGCAGCTCGTAGCTGAGCTCGCCGGTGAAGCCGATCCGCCACAGGACACAACCCGCCACCCCGGCGACTTGCCCGACGCGCACCGCCATATAGGGGAACGCCTCGGACGAGACGTCGATGTCGTCGACGACCCGTTGCACCAGCTCCCGCGAGCGGGGTCCGGCGACGTTGACGCTCGCGTAGGCGGTCGTTACCGGGGTCACCTGCACCTGCCAGTCGGGGTGCTCGGTCTGCAGCCAGCGCTCCGCCCACTCCCAGACCGTCGCGGCACCCGATGACGTGGTGCTCATCAGGTAGTGGTCGATGTCGAGGCGCCCGGTCACCCCGTCGTCCAGCACCACGCCGTCCTCGGCACACATCACGCCATACCGGACCCGGCCCACGTCGAGCTTGGACCACCTGTTCACGTAGAGCAGGTTCAGCAGCCGCGGCACGTCCGGACCGCGCAGATCGATCTTGCCGATCGGGGTGACGTCGATGATCCCCACCCGTTCGCGGACCGCGAGCACCTCGCTCTCCGGATCCCCGTAGTGGTCCGGGCGGATCCAGGCACCCGCTACCAGCGGGACGGCACCGTGGAGCTCGTGCCACGGCTGCATCGGTGTGACCCGCCGCGGCTCTCGCGACCGGCCCGCGAGTGCGCCCAGCGTGACCGGCGCGTACGGCGGGCGCCACGTCGTGGTTCCAGTCTCCGCGATGGTGCGTCCGGTGGCCTCGGCCACGATCGCCACCACGTTCACCGTCTCGAGCTTGCCCTGGGCCGGGCCCATCGTCGCGGTGGTGTAGCGCTTCGCCAGCTCGACGTAGCGGTAGCCCTCGGCAACGGCGGTGAACAGGTCCTTGGACGACACGTCCTCGGAGAAGTCGACGATCCCATGGGTGGCGCCGCGGAACAGCTCGGGGTGCGGCTGCGGCGCCAGCTCCGGAATCCGTGCTGACTCCGGTCGCGGAGCCGGCCGAGCAGCGCCTTCGCCCGAGCCCTGCGGGGCCATCGTCCGCCATTCTCGGGCGAGCCGGTCGGCGCGATTGGCTGCCTCTCGTCCGGTCGCCTCCCCATGCGCCACCAGCTCGGCCGTTGAGCCGTCGCCCACGATGCCTCCGGTGGCCATCACACCGGAGGGCAACCGAGCGACGTCCGGCCGGAACCGGGCGCACCGTTCGTCGTACCGAGGGATGTTCCCGGCCATGGTGAGCAGCGAGACGGGGGCGGTCCACCCGACGGAGGTGACGAGGAGGTCGCACTCGAGCCGTCTCCCGCCGGCCACCTCCACCGCCGTTACCCCGGACCGTCCGAACGCTCGGACGACGTCGCCGCCCCGGCGCGCGTCCTCCACGTGCACGACCTGCACGCCGGCAGTCGTCAGGTCCTCGGCGGTTGCATCCCCCTCGGGGTTGGCGGTGAGGACGACGGCCCGCGTCCCCGGCCGGACGGCGTACAGGTTGACGAGCCGGCGAACCGCGGTTGACAGCATCACGCCCGGGATGTCGTTCCCAGCGAAGACGTAGGGCCGCTCGAGGAGTCCAGCGGCAACGACGAGGCACTTCACCCGGGCTTTCACCAACCGTTCCGCGCCCCCGGCGAGCCCCCGCTGCACCACGGCCACCCAGTTGTCGTCGTAGCGCCCCAGCACCACCGAGTTCGTGAGCACCTCGATGCCTGGCGTCGCGCCGACGAGGTCACGAAGCTCTTGCAGGGCAGTCAGGTCGGCCGGGCCGCCCCATCGAAGATGCCCGCCGAGCGAGTGCTCCTCCTCGACCAGCACGACCTGGGCTCCGGACCGAGCCGCCGCCACGGCGGCGGCGATCCCGGCTGGTCCCGCGCCGGCGACGAGGACGTCGGGGTGAGCGAACCGCTTGTCGTAGCGCGGACGACCCCCCGGTGCCTGTGCGGTTGCCGGGACCTCGCCGCCGTGCGCGAACCGCCGCAGGACCCGCTCGTACGTCGGCCACAGAGACTGCGGGCGGATGAACGTCTTGTAGTAGAACCCTGGTCCCAGGAAGCGGCCCAGTAGACCGTTGGCCGCCTTGACGTCATGGGCCAGCGACGGCCAGGTGTCCTGCGGCCGCACCGTCATGCCCGGCCGGGCGAGCCGGTGCCCACCGCGGACGTTCGGCTCGTCGTCCACCTGCACGATGCAGCCGGGATCCAGATAGTCGGCGGTGAGCAAGCCTCGGGGTCGGTGGTACTTGAAGCTCCGCGAGAATATCCGCACGCCACACGCAGCCAGCGCTGACGCGATCGTGTCGCCCTCGTAAGCGGGATAGCTGTGGCCGTTCCAGTAGAAGGTGAACGCCGTCTCGCGGTCGACCACCTCGCCCGGCCGGGTATCGAGCCGCATCGCCATCGGGTCGGGTGCTCGCCCGATCTCCCGCAGAACGGTCACTGGTCCTCCGCCAACCCGCCGGCGTCGAGCACCGAGCGGACCTCGTTGGTGGTGGTGTCTCGCTCGACAGTGAGGAAGCGGCGGCAGCCCATCCGGTGGTACCACCGCTCGCTCGTCCAGCCGGCGATGTTGGCCCGTTGGTACAGGTAAGACCGCCACTGCGCCGGGGTGGCTGCCTTCGGGTCCGGTCGTCGTGCGCCGAGCTCGCCGACGTACCCGAACTCCTCGCTGTCGCGCGCACCGCACCACGGGCAGGTCAGCACGATCATCGGCCCGCCTAGTGCCCAACCGCCGCGGCGCCCTTTTCGGCGACGAGGCGTCCCCTTGCGAACCGGGAAAGGGAGAAGGACGAGATGAGCTCCGGGGTAGCCCCGGTCGCCACGCATTGAGCCATCGCCTCGCCCGCCACCGGGCCGGCCTTGAACCCGTAGGTGCCCCACCCGACGTCGACGAGGAACCCGTCGACGTCGGTGGCCCCCATGATCGGAGCGAAGTCCGGCGTCATGTCGCACACCCCGGCCCACTGTCGCAGCACCCGCAGCTTGTCCAGCGACGGCATCAGCTCCAGCACATGCGTGGAGAGCCCCTCCACGAACTCGAGGGACCCACGGGTGGAGTACGACGCGAAAGGGTCGACGCTGGCGCCGAACACGAGCTCGCCGCGGTCGGTCTGGCTGACGTAGACGTGCAGGGTGCCGGACACCACCACGGTGCGCAGGAAGGGTTTGACCGGCTCCGTCACAGCGGCTTGCAGCGGGAACGTCTGGATCGGCATCCGTACGCCAGCCATGTCCGAGACGGTCGTCGACCAGCCCGCCGTGCAGTTGATCACGACCGGGGTGGCGATGTCGCCCCCGGTCGTGCGCACGCCGGTGACCCGTCCGCCGGACACGTCGATCCCGGTCACCTCGGTGTCCTGATGGATGTGTACGCCGAGGCTGTCCGCCGCCCTCGCATACCCCCAGACGACCGCGTCGTGTCGGATGATGCCACCCGGCGGGTGGTAGAGAGCACCGAGGACCGGGTAGCGCGCCTCGCTGGAGGTGTCCAGGTGGGGGACCAGGCGTTTCACGTCGTCAGGAGCGATGACCTCGGAGTCGACACCGCTGTGCTTGTTCACCTCCGCTCGCCATCTCATGGTCCGCAGGGACGCGTCGCTGTGCGCGAGCGTGAGATGCCCGCGCCGGGAGAACATCACGTTGTAGTTGAGCTCGGCGGCCAGTGCCGAGTAGAGCGTCAGGGATCGGTCGTAAAACCGCACACCCTCGGGCGTGAGGTAGTTGGACCTGAGGATGGCCGTGTTCCGCCCCGACCCCCCGCCGCCGATGTAGCCCCGCTCGATGACGGCCACGTCGGTGATGCCGTACTCACGGGCGAGGTAGTAGGCGGTCGCGAGGCCGTGCACGCCACCCCCGACGATGACGACCTGGTAGCCGCGTCTGAGATCGTGCGTCCTCCAGGCGAGCGGCCAGTCGTCACCGCGGATCCCGTGCCGCAGCAGGCTGAGCGCCGAGTACCGGCTACGGCGCAACGCCGCGACCGGATGTCCCCTCCCGGCAGGCTGCTTCGCCACGTCGTGGTGTGCCCTGGCTGCCGAGTCGGTCATAACGCCTAGAGCTGCTCGCCGTAAGCACGGTTGTGGCTCGACAGCACCGGGTCCTCGCCGAGAAAGGCGTGCTTGGACATGTCTGGGGAGTAGCGACTGGCCGGCGGGATGCGACCCAGGGCTTCCGCCATGCTCCGGATGTGGTGAGGAGCGGCGCCACAGCAGAGGCCCAGGTATCGAACTCCAAGAGCGTGTGCCTTTCGGGCAAAGTCGGCGATCTCGTACCGGTTGCAGGTGAAGGGATCCAGGGCGGTCGGGAAGGCCCTACCGTCCGGCAGCAGAGCGGCCTCGGGCTCCTGCAAGGACTGGAAGGTGGGCTGGTCGTCGTGCGTCCGGTAGGGAACCGGAAGCGCGGCGACCGGGATGTCGACCGCAGCGGTGATCTCGCTGAGCAGGGGCAACATCGTGGCTGGACCACGGATGCAGTTCAGGCCCACGACGTCGGCGCCTTCGGACGCCAGTCGGCGACAGGCGTCAGGGAGGGTCCATCCTTCCCGTGTCTGTGGCTCCCGGCCAACCGCGAGGGTGATCACCGCGGGCAGGCCGGCCTGGTGGATCACGTCGAGAGCGAGCAGCGCTTCCTCGCCGTATCGGAACGTCTCGCCTATGACGAAGTCGACACCGGCCTCCGCTGCCCACCCCACCTGCTCCGCGAACATCGTCCTCGCCTGCGCGTGCGTCCCGGCGTCGGACGGGTCGTAGAGGTTCGTGTTGCAGACGTTTCCGGCGAACAGCGCACCCGAGTCGTCGGACACCCCGCGGGCGAGCTCGAGCGCCTGTCGGTTCAGGGCTTCGAGCATGTCGCCCTTACCCACTGTCCGCAGCTTCTCCCGATGGGCGTAGTAGGTCAGCGCCTCCACAACGTCGGATCCGGCGTGCACGAACTGCTCGTGCAAGGCTTTCACCTGTTCCGGATGGTCCAGCACCACCTCGGGCACGAAGGGTCCTGCTTGCAGGTAGCCGCGGCGCTCCAGCTCGAAGACATAGCCCTCTGCGCAGATCACGGTTCCGGCGTCGAGCCTTTCGCGCAGTCCCGTCGTACGGCGTGACACATCGGGTCTCGTCAACTCTGCACCGACTCGCCGCCACCCTTGGGTGTCTCCTTACGCGGGTCGACGAAGGGCTTCTCGACCACCGTTGCGTCGATCAGTCCCCTTGCCGCGGTTCGGACTGTCAGCTTGGTGCCGAGCTCGGTCTGCTCTATCGGCACAAGAGCGAAACCGATATTGCGCTCCAGCCGAGGCGACCAGAATGCCGATGACACCTGACCGATCTGGGTGTCGCCGTCGGTGACTGGCAGGTAGTCGTCCAGGTAGCCCATGATGGGATCCCCACCCAGCTCGACCCCGACGATCTTGCGGCTCACGCCTTTCTCGGCGATGTCGGTGAGCGCCTGCTTGCCGATAAAGTCGCTGTCGGAGTCGAGGTCGACCGTCCACTCGAGGCCGAGCTCGTATGGGTTGAGGAACTGGTAGTCGCTGAACCCGTTGTTGTCAAGGGCGATCTCCGAGCCATAGCTATAGATGCCGGCCTCGACTCGGCGGATCTGACAGGGCCCGATCACCGCCAGGTCGTGTGGCTCGCCCGCTTCGAGGATGACGTCCCACAGCTTGGTCGCGTCGCGACTGGCGTTGCGCAGGTAGATCTCGTAGCCGATCTCGCCGGTATAGCCGGTGCGCCCGACGACCACATCCATCCCCTCGAGCGCGAACTCATCCATCCAGTAGTACTTCATCTGCATGATGCGTTCACCGAAGAGGTCGCGCATCAAGGCCTGTGACTTCGGCCCCTGGATCTGGACCGGGGCTACGTCGGGCTCCGTGACGCGCACGTCCAAGCCGAGCTGGCTCGCCACGCCCTTGGCCCAGAGCAACACGTCTCCGTCGGCCACGGAGAACCAGAAGCAGTCCTCGGCCGGCCTCAGCAGCACCGGATTGTTTATGACGCCGCCGTCCACGTCGGTGTTCAGCAGGAACTTGCACTGGCCGACCTGGCACTTGTTCAGGTCGCGGGGGGTCAGCATGTTCGCCAGCTGAAAGGCGTCGGGGCCGGCGATCTCGACCTGTCGTTCGACACCCACGTCCCAGAGTGTGACGTCGTGCACCAGCTTCCAGTACTCCGCTATGGGGTCGTCATAGTGTCTCGGGTGGTACATCCGGTTGCAGACGGTGTAGGACTGGACGCCGTGGCGGGCGGAGGCGTAGAAGTACGGCGACTTCCGGATCCGGGTGTACATATGGATCTTCGGAACGTCATAGGGAATACGCATGGGCTGTCCTTTCGATGGTGCCGGTCAGCTCCACGGGAACGGCGAGCTGCTAGTGGGATGGAGCTCGCCGCGCTCGAAGCGGGCGAAGCGGAACGGCGCGAGCAGGTCCTGGGGCTCACCGAGCAGCTCCTTGGCTACGAGCTCCCCGACGCCGATCATCTTGTAGCCGTGGTTGGAGTCGGCGATCACATAGGCGTTCTCTCGGAACGCGTCGAAGACCGGGAAGCTGTCGGGAGTGAAACAGCCGAGCCCGCCAGACTTCTCGTCCTTGAAGAGGTGGCGGGTGCCCTCGAAACGCTGATGGCAGTGCGCCAGCGCGGAGGTCCACATCCGGGCGAAGTCGGCGGACACGGTGAACTCAGGGCTCGCCGGACCATAGGGATCTACCGCGACCTCGCCCGCCGGTTTGTCCACCCGCGCCGGCATAGCGCCCCCCTGGACCCCGCCGAATGAGAAGTCGGGCTTGTAGTAGATGCCCCACATCTCGTCCGTGACCAACGATCCCTCGTCGTCGTACAGCGGAGCATCGGAGTCGACATGGATGACCGGCGGCAGCTCACCACGGTTGTCGGTGAACAGGCCGGGGTCGACCCCGAGGGTGCCTTCCTGCAGGAGCAGGTACGTCCACATGTCGATGTCAGGGTGCAGCGTGCGATCGGCGCCTCGGACCGCCACGGTTGCAGGCAGCTCCAGCATTGCCCAAAGGTCCCGTATCCACGGCCCGACGGCGATCACGACCTGCTCGCACGCAACGTCGCCATGGTCAGTGGCGACCGCCCGCACGGCACCACCTTGGATGTCGAAACCCTTCACCGATACGCCGGTGAGTATGCGGACGCCCTCCGCCTCGACCTTGGTAGCCAGCCCTCGAAGAGATGCGCGGTTGTTCGCATACCCGCCGCGACTCTCGTGCAGGACATTTGTGATTCCGGGTGCTTGCCAATCGCTGAAGAGCCCTTGTAGATAAGCTGTGCAGGCCGCCTCGCCCTCCACCAGCGTGGAGGGATAGCCGATCTCACGCTGCTCCTCGTGGATCTGCGCGACCCCTGCACGCATCACCTCAGGAGCAGCCTGCAGGTATCCCACCGGATGGTAGGAGAACGCGGTCGGATCCGACTCCCACACCGACACTGAGTGGGCCATCAACCGACGCATCGCGGGCTGGAAGTAGTTGTTGCGGATTACTCCGCAAGCAATGCCCGACGCACCCGCTCCGACGCCCGACTTGTCGAGTACGACCACGTCGGCGCCACCGCCGAGTCCCCGAACCCGCAGGTCGCGCGCCAGGTGCCAGGCGCTCGAGAGGCCGTGCACGCCGGCGCCGACCACGACGTGGCGGATGTGGCGGGGAAGCTGCGGGCTGTCCGACATGACAGTCTCTCCTGTTGCCCTATCGGCAACACTGTTGCAGAATGGTTCCTTGCGACGCTAACACGGGAGGCACGGTGACGACAAGGAACCGGCCGGTAGCGACGGTGGAGCGCGCCGTTGCCGTCCTGCGGGCACTGGCCGACTCACCGGTCGACCTGGGCAACAACGAGATCTCCCGTCGCACGGACATCAACGTGAGCACGGTCTCCCGGCTGCTCGCCACCCTCGCCCAGAACGACCTAGTCCGCCGGGTGCCCGAGAGCGGACGATTCCGGTTGGGCCCGCGCTGCGTGGAGCTCGGCAACGCTGCTGTCGCTCGCGACGACCTCCGCCAGCTCGCACATCCCCATCTCGAGGCGCTCACCGCGGCCACCGGGGAGACGTCGACCCTGTCGGTGCCCGACGACAGCTCCACCATCACCGTCGACTTCGTGCAGAGTCCGGCGTCCGTGCGCAGCGTCGCCCAGGTGGGTCGGCCGAGCGTCACACACGCCACCGCAACCGGCAAGATCTTCCTGGCACATCGGGGTTGCTTGCCCGCCGGGCCGCTGCCGGCGTACACCCCGCGCACGATCACCGATGGCGCGGTGCTCGCCGCGGAGGTCGCGCGCGCTCGTAAACGCGGCTGGGCGCAGTCCGTCGGAGAGCGGGAGTCAGACCTCAACGCGATAGCTGGCCCGGTGCTGGGCCGAGACGGATGTCTGGTGGGCGTGCTGGGCTTGCAGGGTCCTGCGGCCCGGTTCGGACCCCGGGCGATGCGTGCCGCCGTTGACGAGCTCATCTCACATTCCGCCCAATTGTCTGGCCGGGCCGTCTAGCACGAAATCCTGTGCTTCTTGACAGCTGCTGGAGGTCGATCTCGATCAGAACTCGGATCGGTGAAGATCCGCTAACACCTCTCGACCTGGACTGTTGCCCAAAGGGCAACGACCTTGTGCCCTTGTGCCACCCGTGCCAGAGTCGTGCCACGGGAGGGTGCCACACCGTCTCACCGTGCTCCGCGGCTGACCGGCCCCTTGCGGGGACGGAGGTGCCGCGTTGGACAAGGCCAGCTGGTGGTCGCAGCTGCACACCTACCTGCAGTACTACTGGCGTGACGTCCTCCAGCTCGCCATCGACCACGTGATCTTGGTGCTGATCTCGGTCGCCATCTCGACAGTCCTCGGAGTCGCCCTCGGGGTGGCGACGTACCGAACCGAGCGTCCCCGCGAGCTGGTGCTCGCAGTCACGGGCACGTTCCTGACCATCCCCTCACTCGCCCTGTTCGGCTTGTTCATACCCATCCCGGGGCTGGGGCTGGGGGAACGCTCGGTGGTCGTCGCGCTCGTCATGTACGGGTTGCTGCCCATCGTGCGGAACACCATCGTGGGCCTGCGGCAGGTCGACCCCGCAATCGTGGAGTCAGCGCAGGGCATGGGCATGGGCCGGAGGCAGCGGTTGCTCCGCATCGAGCTGCCCCTTGCCTGGCCGGTCATCGTGACGGGGATGCGGGTATCCACCCTCATCCTGATCGGCATCGCCGCGATCGGCGCCTACATCAACGGTCCGGGGCTGGGCGAGCTCATCTTCACGGGACT
>JBBQKY010000068.1:0-12414 GCA_038327385.1 Propionibacteriales bacterium | reverse complement strand
GCCCCGGTGCGTGACGCACTCGACATGTGGGGCCCGGTGCCAGGGCTCGACCTGATGCGGCGACTCAAGGACCAGCTCGATCCCGGCCACCGGCTGGCGCCGGGCCGTTTCGTGGGAGGCATCTGATGACCAGCACCACCTCTCCAGTGAGCGCCTCCCACGGGACTTTGGGCACGGACGGTCCACACGAGGTGCCGCCCAGCACCGGTACTCCGGCCTTCGACGACCATCACCCGCCGTCGGCCGAGCTGGCCGCCGACTGCGTGCACTGCGGCTTCTGTCTGCCGACCTGCCCGACATACGTGCTCTGGGGTGAGGAGATGGACAGCCCACGCGGCCGGATCTACCTGATGCAGCAGGGTTTGGAAGGTGAGCCGCTGACCGATTCGATGGTCGGTCACTTCGACGCCTGCCTCGGCTGCATGGCCTGCGTCACTGCCTGCCCGTCCGGCGTCCAGTATGACAGCCTGATCGAGGCCACCCGGGCGCAGGTGGAGCGCCGCCACCAGCGCCGGGCCGGCGATCGCCTACTCCGGTCGGCGATCTTCGCGCTGTTTCCGTACCCTCGACGACTGCGGCTGCTGCGCGGCCCGCTGCGCGCCTACCAGCGCACCGGACTGCAGCGGCTGGTCCAGCGGAGCGGGGTGTTGGAGCGGCTGGCCCCAACGCTGGCAGCCATGGAGGCCCTCGCACCTCCTGCCAGCAAGGTCGAGAAGCTGCCGCCACGCGTTCCCGCCGTTGGCCAGCGTCGCGCGGTGGTCGGCATGCTCACCGGCTGCGTCCAGCGAGAGTTCTTCCCTGGAGTCAACGCGGCCACCGCGCGCGTGCTCGCCGCGGAGGGCTGCGACGTGGTGATTCCCGGTGGTCAGGGGTGTTGCGGCGCGCTGAGCGTCCACAACGGCCGCGAGGCCGAGGCTGTCAGCTTCGCCAAGCGAACGATCGACGTATTCGAGGCGGCCGAGGTCGATACCGTCGTGGTAAATGCGGCCGGCTGCGGCTCGTCGATGAAGGAGTACGCCGAGCTGCTTCGCGACGACCCTGCGTACGGCGAGCGGGCGGAGCGTTTCGCGTCGTCCGTGCGTGACGTCTCCGAGCTGCTGTTCGCCCTCGGGCCGGTCGCAGATCGGCACCCACTCCCGGTCACGGTGGCCTACCACGACGCGTGTCACCTGGCGCATGCCCAGGGTGTGCGCGCTGAGCCGAGGGCGCTGCTCGAGGCCATCCCGGAGCTCGTTCTTCGGGAGGTAGCCGATCCGGAGATCTGTTGCGGCTCCGCCGGCGTCTACAACCTGCTCAACCCCGAGCCCGCTCGTCAGCTCGGCGAGCGCAAGGCGCGCAACGTCCTCGCCACCGGCGCCGAACTGCTCGTCACCGCCAACCCCGGCTGCCTGATGCAGGTGGCCGCCGCCGCCCGGCGTCTCGGGGAGTCGATCGCGCTGGCCCACACGGTCGAGGTCCTTGATGCCTCGATCCGGGGACTCCATCCGGACGTCCTCACGGCACCACGCCCGCATCCCCGTCCGCTAGCGAAGAGGTGACAGCATGTACCAGCAAATTCTCGACCCCGTGGGCAACTCGTACGCGCTGACATCGATCTTTGCCGCGCTGCCGATCCTGACGCTCTTCGTCATGCTCGGGGTGCTGAAGATCCGGGCCTGGGTCGCAGCCTTGACTGCCCTGGCGGTGGCCATCGCGATTGCCCTCATCGTCTACTCGATGCCCGTTGGTCAGGCGCTGCTGTCGGCGTCGGAGGGTGCGACCTTCGGGTTCTTCCCGATCCTGTGGATCGTTATCAACGCCATCTGGATCTACAACCTCACGGTCGCGACCGGTCACTTCGACGTGCTGCGTCGCTCCTTCGCGGGGGTCAGCCCCGACATGCGGATCCAGGCGATCATCATCGCCTTCTGCTTCGGTGCCCTGCTCGAGGCGCTGGCCGGGTTCGGCACGCCGGTCGCCATCAGTGCCGTCATGCTGATCGCGCTCGGCTTCCCGCCGCTGAAGGCAGCGACGGTCGCGCTGATCGCCAACACCGCCCCCGTCGCCTTCGGCGCCCTGGCGATACCAATCGTCACCCTCTCCGAGATCACGTCCGGAGTGAGCAACGACCCGCGGCTCAGCATCGACACCCTCGGCTCAATGGTCGGACGGCAGACGCCGATCCTGGCCGTGTTCGTGCCTCTCGTGCTCGTCGGTGTCGTCGACGGTCGCCGGGGGCTACGCCAGGCGTGGCTACCCGCGATACTGGCGGGTGGCGTGTTCGGCGTGGTCCAGTTCGTCGCCTCCAACTACATCTCAGTCACGCTGACCGACATCTTCGCCTCGCTGCTGTCCATGGCCGCCATGGTCGTCCTGGTCCGCGTCTGGACCCCGGTGGAGTCCCCCGACCTGCACTCCGCCGGCGACGACGAATCGGCATCCGCGACGGGAAGGGGTGGCGAATCCGGTCTCACCGCCCCCGGCCGCACCGCAACCGCGACGCGGGTCGGCCAGGACTCAGGCGGCGACTCCGGCGCGGACATTGCGCGAGCCT
The DNA here is from genome assembly GCA_038327385.1 of Propionibacteriales bacterium. GTDB lineage: Bacteria > Actinomycetota > Actinomycetes > Propionibacteriales > Nocardioidaceae > JAWWPG01. The sequence continues at coordinate 9,881 of JBBQKY010000068.1, read as the reverse complement.
ACGCGCCGTACCTCATCATCATCGCGATCTTCTCGATCGCCAACATCACCGCCGTCAAGGACGCACTGGCCAAGGCGCCCTGGCGCTACGAGTTCCAGTGGCCGGGGCTCGACGTGCGCAACACCAGCGGCGACCCGCTCTCGTCGCTGACGTTCGCCTTCGGCTGGCTATCGGCTGCGGGCACGCTGCTGGTGATGGCCGGACTGCTGACCCTTCTGGTGCTGCGGGTCTCGCCAAGCCAGGCAGTGGAGACGTACGTCGGCACCCTCGTCCAGCTCCGGACGGCGATCCTGACCGTGATGGGCGTACTTGCCCTGGCCTATGTGATGAACCAGTCGGGCCAGACGACCACCCTCGGCTTCTTCCTGGCCGGAGCCGGGAGCAGCTTCGTCGTGCTGTCTCCCATCCTCGGCTGGCTGGGGGTGTCGGTCACCGGGTCGGACACGTCGTCGAACGCCCTCTTCGGCGCCCTTCAAGTGCAGACCGCGACCAAGGCCGGCCTCGACCCGGTGCTGCTCGCCGCCGCCAACTCCTCAGGCGGCGTGATGGGCAAGATGCTGTCCCCACAGAACCTGGCGATCGCAGCGGCGGCCGTGGGCATGGCCGGCCGCGAGGGCGAGATCTTCCGCAAGGTGCTCGGCTGGAGCCTGCTCCTGCTGTTCCTGATGTGCGTGTTGGTGACTCTTCAGGCCACCCCGGTGCTGAGCTGGATGGTCCCTGGGTAGGCGGAACGCGCGGCCTGACCACGGCGGGTGCTCAGGCAATTCTTCGGTTCCGTTCAGGAGGACACCCTACTGTTGGTGACGCTGCGGCGAGCGGTGCCGAAGCATGAAGCGGTGGGGAGAAGCTAGCTATGGGGGCACCAGCCCGCTTCGCCGCGGCAACGTCCGTGCTCCTCGCCGGGCCGCTTGCCATCTTGCTCGTGGGCTGCAGCGCCGTCGCAACAAAGACGGCTCCCGACACCACATCGCCTCCGGCGCCGAGGTCTCCTGCCGCAACCCAGCGAAGCAGCGTGCTGAAGCCGACCACGACTCCTGACACGCCGTTGCAGGGGGGAACTCCGAGCAAAGTTCTGACGTTCGTGGTGGAGAACCATTCCTTGCAGCAGATGCGCTCACGAATGCCGTATCTCGGGAGCCTCGCCGCGCGGTACGCCTACGCAACTGACTACACCGCCGTCAGCCATCCGTCATTGCCGAACTACCTGGCGATAGCCGGCGGGTCAACGTTCGGCGTCACAGACGACAGCGACCCCTCGATCAACGCCGCGAAGGTCGGCGACGCTACTTCGGTGTTCGATCAGGCTTTGGCCGGCGGACACACGGCCAAGACGTACGCGGAGTCCATGCCCAACAACTGCACACTCACGGCGGCGAAACTCTACGCCGTCAAACACAACCCGTGGGCGTACTTCCCCACCGGTCGAGGAAACTGCATGAGGTTCGATGTGCCGGCTGGCACCCCCACCTCGGGGGCGCTGGCCACCGACATCGCCCAAGGGACCCTGCCCAACGTCGGCCTAGTGGTCCCAAACCTGTGCCACGACGCACACAGCTGCCCACTCCGCACCGCAGACAACTGGCTGAAACGATGGCTGCCGGGCATCCTCAGTAGCCCAGACTTCACCTCGGGACGACTGGCGGTCGTCATCACGGCCGACGAGGACGATCGCTCGAGTGGCAACCACATACTCACCGTCGTCGTGGACGCAACGGTTCCACCTGGGACCGTGGTAACGACTCACTTCACCCACTACTCCCTGTGCCGCCTCTACTCGCAGGTCATCGGCGCCGTCCCTCCGGGCAAGGCACCGACCAGTCCTGACATCACCACCGCGTTTTGGAGGTAGGGACACGAGGTGGGGTGCATTGACGGCTCGCCACCTGGCTTTTCGTCCGTCGTTGGGTCAAGACCTGGGTCGGTGTGCGCGGCGAAACAACGGGGGAAGGTAGCACACCATCAATGTCGACCACGTCAAGTGGGTGAGAGCTGGCGCCTGCAGACCTCCGGAGGCACGCCGTTGCAGGCTCAGGAGCGTGCCCATGACCGCCGCCGCGAGCATCAGGGCGGGGTTTCGCGTCGACGCGGTGGCCAGGGTGTAGATGCCCGTTGAGACGACGACGGCCCGGTCCGGGTCAAGTGCAGCGTAGAGGGCACCGCGGAAGAAGATCTCCTCCCCCAGACCGTTGGCCAGCGTCGTCGCGACGACACGGGGGGTGCTCCCCTGTTCGGCGAACGCCAGGACGTTGCCGATCGATCGATCGAGGACGGGAACGCTGCGCACCACCAGCGCGCACGCGTAGAAGAATGCGAACGCGCCGACCCCGGTGGCGACCGGAGTGACGACGGGACGACGGAGCCGTTGGTCGCGGCTTTGGATCCAGCCGAGGTGCAACGGTCCGGAGAGGAACCCTCCTATCGTCCACGTGACCGCCACGGCGGCGGTGAGCCCGTAGAACCCCTTCGAGGCGGGCTTGGTGGAGAACGAGATGCCGAGCAGACCGGTGCCGATCAGCGAGACTCCAGCGACAACGCTCCGCCTGCGGGACTTCACGGCGGCGGACTCGACATGCCGGACGGGCGCGACGCGGTTGATCGACGTCGGCAGCCGAGATCCGAGCGTGGCTCGCGCACGGTGCCACCAGGCGGTGGAGCTCGGTGGCGTCATCGGGCTGCCGGCCCCTTGGCGTCGTCCAAGGCGAGGCGCACCGCGTCGTCGTACCCCATCGGGTCGAAGGGGAGGACGGACCTGATGCTGTCGTCGCTTACGACCACCTCGTTGGCCATGGAGTCGATGAGCGACCGCCCGGTCTGGGTGTCGACGTCGGTTACCAGTGCAAGCCAGTGCGAAGACAGCCCGGGACTCAGGAGCGGGACCGGGACGATCCACAGCCGACGGTTCTTGATCGCGGCAACTCGGCGCAGCATGGTGACGTACTGCAGCACCTCGGGGCCGCCGATCTCGAAGACCTGTCCCTTTGCCCGAGGCTCGTCGAGCACCCCGACCAGGTATCGCACGACGTCGGCTACCGCAATCGGCTGTGTCCGGGTGCGGACCCAGCGCGGGGTGACCATCGCGGGGAGGTGATCCACAAGCTGCCGAGTCATCTCCCACGAGATCCCGCCACGTCCCACGATGATGCCCGCTCTCAGCACGGTGACCGGCGTCCCAGCCATGCCGAGCAGGCTCTCGACCTCACGTCGGCTCCGCAGATGCGAGGACAGCTTGTCGCTCTCGCTGCCGAGTCCCCCGAGGTAGATGACTTGTTGGACGCCGGCCTGGGTGGCGGCTTTGCCGAAAGCTCGGGCAGCGTCTGCGTCGAGTTTCTCGAAGTCCTTTGAGCCTAGAGAATGCACCAGGTAGTACGCCGCCCGGCAGCCGTCCAAGGCCTTGGTCAACGTCGCGGCGTCGTGCACGTCCCCGTACACGGCTTCGCCGTCCCCGCGGTAGCCGTCGGGGTGCCGGGTCATTGCCCGGACCTCGTGACCAGCAGCCGTGAGCGCGGGGCAGAGCTGCCGCCCGACGAACCCGGAGGCTCCGGCGACCAGGACGGGCCCGGGCGATGTCATCGGTGCTCCTCGACCTGCCGGCGCTGCCATTCCCGGCTTGGTTGGGTTCGTTGATGCCCGAGCTCGCCGCCGATCCGACCGCCGTATGGTCTGCCGTGATCGGCGTACTCGTCTCGAACGTACGACAGCCGCCACTCACCGAGGTCGACCCCGCACCCTGTTCGCAGGATCGCAGTGTCCACCGGCGCACCGTGGACACGGGTGCTACCGGCAGCACCGATCCGCACCAGCACGAACTCGTCCTCGTCGTCGTGCCGGACCTCGGCGTGCAGCGGCTCCAGTCCGGGCAACCGGATGTGGCAGTCGGCGCCGGAGCCGATGGTGGTGACGTCGTCGCGAAGCGGGAACACCTGCTGACGATCACCTGGCCGCGGGTACGGCCCAAGCGGCAGGCTGAGCCGCGGGTGCCCGCCGCGATCTGGATCGTGCGTCGTGGTCACTGGGCGGCGCGGACGCCGGTGCAGCGTGGGGGCGACCGGAAACAGGGTGGGGGGCGGCGCGAGCGCAACGACAGGTAACGCGCCACCGCTCGAGGCCAGGTTTCGTCCGCGGACCAAGGACCAGAGTCCGGTCACCCTTTCGATGCGGATATACCGCGAGCCCGTTATGCGACGTTGCAACCACGACGTCCGCGCCGCGCCCAGCGTGATGAGCGGCCCGGAGGACGTCACTACGCTGAGGGACAGGCCTCTGTCCGCCAGTCCCTTGGCGACGCCGCGGATAGCGCCCGAGCCTGCGGTCCCGCTGAACACGCCCAGATCGCTGATGCGCAGCTCCAGGGCCGTCCCGGAACCGGTCAACGTCCCAGTAGCGGTGCGCGACCCGTCAACATCGACCGAGAACTCGAGGTCGGCTTCGACGGCGAGAAGTGGGGACACGGGTTTAGACGACGCGCTCAGTCGAGGTCGCGTTGTCCTTGGTCGTGACCTGGAGGGTGCCGTTCAGCTTCCACGTCGCGCGTGGGGCACTGGCACCGGTGTCGCGAGGGACCTCGACTGCCATGTCGATGAAGCGATAGTTGATGGCAGCCTCGCGACCGGTGAGGAAGGACCACATCTCCCGACCGAGGTCGGTCCAGTCCAGCGCCTCGCCGGTCTGGTCTGTGGAGCTGGTGATGGTTGCTTGACTCATGGTGCTCTCCTTCGGTGGAGCCGGGAAAGTTGAACACTTTCCTTAACGGCTTGTGTAGTTTACCCTGACATCATGCCCTCTGAAGCCGCCTCGACGCAACTGCCGGACTCGACGGCCTCGTCAAGCAGGAACCTGACCATCGGCGATCTCGCCCGACGAACCGGGCTCAAGCCCGCCACTCTTCGGATGTGGGAGACTCGGCACGGCTTCCCCCGGGCCGAACGCCGCGACAGTGGTCACCGCCGCTACGGTGAGAGCGACGTCGAGCTCGTGCGGCAGGTTGTCCTGCGGCGGGACTCTGGCGCACGCTTGGAGATGGCGATAGCCGAGGCGGCACTCATCCAGGCGGCCGTCGAGGAGCCGCCGGGTGCGATCTCGGTCTACGCGGTTCTCCGCAGCAGGTACCCCTCGCTGCAACCTCAACGGCTGAAGAAGTCCACGCTCATCGCAGTGTCCTGGGCCATCGAGGACGAGTGCTGCGCACGCGCCGAGAAGCCAATAATCTTCGGCGCCTTCCAAAGACAACGCTACTTCCGCGCCTCTGAGGAGCGGTGGACTGAGCTCGCCCGGATCGCCCGTTCGACCACCGCCTTCGCGGACTTCCCCGATGCCACCGAGTCACAGGGAGGGACCCGCCTCGTGACGCTTCCGGAGGATTCACCGATGCGGAAGGAATGGGTAGTCGTCTGTGACGCTCCCTACTACCCTGCGATGCTGACCGCCTGGGAACTACCCGGACAGTCCACCGTCCCGGATCGGCAGCGGCTGTTCGAGGCGATCTGGACGGTCGAGCCTGCCGCCGTACGCAACGCGGCCCGCACGTGTGCGCAGATAGCCTTGCATCTAGGTGACGCCGAAGCGGCGCCCCTCCTTTACGAGCTCGCCGAGACCCCGCCCAACCCGCCCGTCGAGCTGCTGAATGCGACGGGGCTCCTCAACCGCGTGGTCGCTTACGTCGACGGGATGGCCTAAGCCGGCACTGCTGCTTTGACCGATCAGGCGACTGTCACGCCGCACATTGATATTTCGCTTAGACAAGCTTTAGACACCAATCTGCTGGGCACCGTACGCCGAATCACCCTGCAGGAGCTGCCCGGGCTGATTGGGGCAGGTAACCGGACAGCGCACACCAGGCAAGGGAGACGCGGTGAGCACAGGGAACGCGATGCCCGGCTTGCCGGCGCCCGCAGGGCCATCGGTGGCCGTCATCGGCTCAGGGGTCTCGGGCCTCACCGCGGCCTACCTGCTGCGCCGCACCCATGACGTCACGCTGTTCGAGGCGGACAGCCGCCTGGGCGGTCACGCGCACACCCACGACCTGACGGCCTCTGACGGCAGCGAGCACGCCGTGGACAGCGGGTTCATTGTGCACAACGACCGGACCTATCCCTGGCTGCGCAAGCTGTTCGCCGAGCTCGAGGTGGAGGTCCGAGCGACCGAGATGAGCATGAGCGTGCGCTGCGAGGGCTGCGGCCTGGAGTATGCCGGCGGCCGAGGCCTGAAGGGCGCGCTCGCGCGGCCTCGGCGACTGCTCGACCCGCAGTTCGTCCGGATGCTCTCGCAAGTGGGGCGTTTCCATCGCCGCGCCAGAGCGTTTCTGGAGGCGACCGACGACAGCGATCTGATGACCTACGGCGAGTTCCTGCAGCGCGAGGGGTTCGGCGAGCACTTCATAGCGCACTACGCCGTGCCGGTGGTGTCCTGTGTCTGGTCATCGGGGCGGGAGGTCGCGCTGCTGTACCCGGCGAGGTACCTCTTCAGGTTCTTGGACCACCACGGGATGCTGCAGGTCACCGGCTCGCCGCAGTGGTACACCGTGACCGGCGGCTCGCGCACGTACGTCGAGCGACTTGCCGCCAGGCTGCCGGACGTGCGCAGGTCCGCTGGTGTTACCGACATCACCCGCCGCACCGGCGGTGTCGAGATCACGTATGGCGCCGACGCACAGTGCGCCGGGTTCGACCGGGTCGTCATCGCGACCCATGCCGACCAGGCACTGGACCTGCTCACCGACCCCAGCGACAAGGAGGTGACGACCCTCAAGGCATTCGGGTACTCGCGCAATGAGACCGTCCTGCACACAGACTCCTCGCTGCTGCCGGCGGCCCCGCGGGCCCGGGCGAGCTGGAACTACGGGATGTCCTCGTGCACCTCAGCGGACGAGCCCACAGTCGTCACGTACTGGATGAATCGCCTTCAGGGACACAGCTCACCGCAGGACTACCTCGTCACGCTCAACGCGCGCGAACGAATCGACCCAGACAGTGTGCTGACAGTGATGGACTACGAGCACCCGATCTACACACCGGCTTCGGTCGGCGCGCAGTCGTCTCTGGCCGGCCTGGCCACCGACCGAACCGTGTATGCCGGCGCGTACCACGGCTGGGGATTCCACGAGGACGGCTGCCGCTCCGGCGTCGAGGCAGCCCGGCATTTCGGAGTGACCTGGTGATCATCACACCTGCTACCGCGACCCCACTGACCGTGACCCCACTGACCGGGCTTGGGACCGCGCCGACGTTGCCCACGCTGCCGGCGCTGGTGGCCGGGCATGTCACGCACCACCGGCTCGGGCCGATCCGGCACGCGTTCCGTTTCAGCGTGTACCAGTGGCTGATCGACCTCGACGCGGTGCCCCAACAACCCTGGTACCTGACGCCGTTCGCGAGCTTCAGTGCAGCCGATCATCTCGGCGACCCCAACCACTCGATCAAGTCGAACGTCGAGTTCTTCCTCTCCAGCAACGGCATCACCCTCGGAGAATCGAGCAGGATCGTTATGCTGGCAGGCGCCCGCGTCCTGGGCCACGTGTTCGACCCCTTGTCGGTCTTCTGGTGCTTCGACGCGCACAACACGCTGGTCTGCATCGTCGCCGAGGTGCACAACACTTATGCCGAGCGGCATGCTTACCTCCTGCACCCCGACCCGTCCGGGGTCGCCACCACGGAGAAGGCGCTCCACGTCTCGCCGTTCTTCGACGTGACCGGTCGCTATCAGCTGCGCTTCACGCTGTCGCCCGAGGTCGTCTCCAGCACCGTCATCCTGCACAGCCATGCAGGAGAGGAAGCCATCTTCGCCGCGACCTTCCGCGGCCACCCGACCCCGGCGACCCCGGGTGCGGTCGCCAGCCAACTCATCCGCAAGCCGCTGATGCCACAACGGGTCTCAGCGATGATCCGTGTTCATGGGATCTTTCTCTGGCTGAGGCGCCTCCCCGTCCGTCGTCGCCCGCACCATCAACCACAGGAAGGGGTCTGAGATGACCGTGTCCACCGCCGTCAGGTGGCCCTCCATCACATATCCGCCCAGGGCTCCCCTGGCCGCCATCATCGCCCGGCTCCTTCTCGAGCGCACCGTCTGCCGGGTCCCCGTCCTCGTCACCTATCCCGGCGGCGCGAGCATCGGCGCCGGCTCACCGGACTCCCCTGTGTTTGAGGTCGTCCGCCCGAACGCCCTCTTCGCACGACTCGCCCGCGACACCAAGATCGGCTTGGGCGAGGCGTACATGGCCGGCGACTGGCGAGCCGGCCCCGGCACTGACCTGGCCGACCTGCTCACCCCGTTCGCGGCCCGCCTCACAAGGCTGGTCCCCCAGCCGCTGCAACGGCTCCGGACGTTCGTCGACAAGAGGATCCCAACCAGCCACGAGAACACCCTGCGGGGATCACGCGACAACGTCAGCGCACACTACGACCTCAGCAACGACCTGTTCGAAGCTTTCCTGGATCCCACGATGAGCTACTCTGCGGCGTGGTTCGACGAGAGCGAATCCGTTTCCACCGCAACCGGGCTCGAGGCGGCGCAGATTCGCAAGATCGACGGCGTGCTGGACTACGCAGGAGTCACGGCGGGGACGCGCCTGCTCGAGATCGGCACCGGATGGGGAGCACTCGCCATCAGGGCTGCGCAACGCGGCGCCCGGGTGACCACGGTGACGATCTCGGCCGAACAGCTGGCATTCGCGGTGCAACGGGTCGCACAAGCCGGTGTGTCCGACCAGGTGGACCTCCGCCTGCAGGACTACCGGGAGGTCGACGGCCAGTTCGACGCGATCGTCAGCGTCGAGATGATCGAGGCCGTCGGCGAGGCGTACTGGCCGACCTACTTCTCCGGTATCGACCGGCTCCTGGCACCCGGCGGTAAAGTCAGCATCCAGGCCATCACCATGACCCACGAGCGGGTGCTAGCGACCAAGAGATCGTTCGGCTGGATCCAGAAGTACATCTTCCCGGGAGGGATCATCCCGTCGCTGCAGTCCATCGAGGAGACCCTGGCCGCGCACACCACGCTACGGGTCACCAAACGGCGGGAGCTCGACGCGCACTACGCGCGAACCCTCCGTCTGTGGCGCGAACGCTTCGACGAGCAGTGGCCCCGGGTCCACCAGCTTGGGTTCGACGAGACCTTCCGCCGCATGTGGGAGTTCTACCTCGCGTACAGCGAGGCCGGCTTCCGCACGGGCTACCTTGGCGTGAGCCAGCTGCAGCTGACCCGGGAGCCGGTATGAAGCTGATCGGCACAGTCGCCTGGGTCGTCGGCGGCTCCAGCGGGATCGGCGCCGCAGTCGCCCGCGAGCTCCAATCCCGCGGCGCCCTGGTGGCCATCTCGGCGCGCGGTCAGGAGCAGCTTGACGAGGTGTCCGACGGGACCATGCTCGCGGTCGCCGCCGATGTCACCGACCCCGTGTCACTGACGGCCGCCGCGTCCCGGATCCGCGACGAGATCGGACCGATCGACCTCGCCGTCCTATCCGCCGGCTACTGGAAGCAGATGGCCGCCACAGACTGGGATACCGAGACTTTCGACCGACACGTCCAGGTCAACCTCATCGGGATGAGCAATTCGATCGCCGCGGTACTCCCCGAGATGTTGGCCCGGCGCTCCGGTGTCATCGCCGGGATCTCCTCGGTGGCCGGCTACCGGGGACTCGTCGGATCAGAGGCCTATGGCGCGACGAAGGCAGGGCAGATCAACCTGCTCGAGTCTCTGCGAATCCACGTCGCCCGACAGGGCGTCCGCGTCATCACCATCTGCCCCGGCTTCGTCCGAACCGACCTCACGGCCAGCAACGAGTTCCCGATGCCGTTTATCATCGATGCCGACACCGCTGGCCGCTCCATCTGCGATGGTCTCGAGCGCGAACGCACCGAGATCGTGTTCCCACTACGGATGGCGCTCCT
>JBBQKY010000067.1:0-12528 GCA_038327385.1 Propionibacteriales bacterium | reverse complement strand
TCTCGACGACGCTGCAACCAGATGGTTATCATTCCGTTCCGCCGGCGCGATCACGCGGCAGCCAGCTCCCGCACGGGCCGATGATGGCGTCCAGCGACCCGTACGCCGAGCTGCCGGACCGCAAGACGCTCACCGACGACGCCGGGACCGTGGTGCTCGTCTTCTCGCGGTCGGAGAGCGGTCGTGGCGCCACGCCGTGGGCGGATGCGGCGTGGTGCCCCAGTCGGGACCTCGTCGACGCAGCGGCCCGACTCGTCCTGCACGCGCTGACCGGATGGCTGTTCTCGACGTCGAACCCGGACCTCGTGGCGGGCTTGCTGCGGCGCGGCGCCACCGAACGCCGGCACGCCCACACGATGACCCACCAGCTTGGACGCTGCCCAACCTCTCGGTCCGCTGCTCGCCGCATCCCTGCCTCCTCGAGAGTCCTGCGGGTAGAACCGCTGACGAGCGCACAGGCGCACCGGCATGCGTTCCGGCTGGGCGCCGTCCACCTGCGCGCCTATCCGCCAGGGCATCCCGACGCGTTCGAGGGTACCGAGGCGGATGCAGTCTCATACATCGGCTCAGTGGCGAGGGGGGAGCTGTTGGGACCCTTGATGACGCAGTCCCGGGTTGCTCTCATGCCTGATCACATCGTCGGCGCCTGCCTGGTCGTCGACCGGCCGGGTGCCCCACCCCACGGGGGACCTTGGATCATCGACCTGTTTCGCGATCCCGACTGCACCGGACGCCAAGTAGGGACGGCCCTCCTGGAGAGCAGCGTCGCTGCCGCCTGCGCGGCCGCCCTCCCCGAGTTGTCCCTTGCGGTCTGCCACGACAACGAGCGGGCTCGGCGGCTCTACCTGCGAACCGGCTTCGTGGCGGCCGACGAGAGCTGGACGCTCGCCTTGCCCTGAGGAGTGCGAGCACCCGGCAACCAGATGCGCGCGAGGATCTCACCGGAAAGCTCCCGATGTATCTTGATCACCCACTGCTCACGGCTTCTGACGAGAGGCATTCATGGACACCATCGGCCAGCGCGTTGCGGTCGTCACTGGGGCCGCCCGCGGCATCGGTGCCAGCGTCGCGCAGCGCCTGCACCGCGACGGCTTCGCAGTGGCCGTCCTCGACCTTGACGAGAGGGCATGTGCAGGCACCGTGGCAGCGATCACCTCCGACAGCGGCAGGGCGCTTGCCGTGGGCGTCGACGTCGCGGACGCGACGGCGGTCGACTCAGCAGTCACCCGAGTCGCGGACGAGCTCGGGGACCCAGTGGTGCTGGTCAACAACGCCGGCATCACCCGGGACAACCTGCTGTTCAAGATGAGCGAGGAGGACTGGGACTCGGTGCTGCGGGTCCATCTGCGCGGCGCCTTCCTGATGAGCCGAGCCAGTCAGGCCTTCATGACCAAGGTCGGCTGGGGACGGATCGTCAACCTGTCCAGCACCTCAGCGCTCGGCAACCGCGGACAGGCCAACTATGCGGCCGCCAAGGCCGGTATGCAGGGGCTGACGAAGACTCTCGCCATCGAGCTCGGCAGGTTCGGAGTGACCGCCAACGCGATCGCGCCGGGCTTCATCGTGACGGAGATGACCAGAGCCACCGCTGAGCGGCTGGGCGTCGGCTTCGAGGAGTTCCAGCAGGCGCGCGCCAAGGAGACACCGGTGCCGCGGGTCGGACACCCGGACGACATCGCCCACGCCGTCTCGTTCTTCGTCAGCGAGGGAGCCTCGTTCGTGACAGGTCAGGTGCTGTACGTCGCGGGCGGACCTCGAGGCTGACGTGCCGAGGACCTTCTGGACGCTCGCGGACCTGCGGGACGCGGTGGGCGAGCCCCTCGGCCCCAGCGCCTGGCTGCTCGTCGACCAGGAGCGCATCGACGCGTTCGCAGCAGCCACCGGTGACCACCAGTGGATCCACGTCGATCCACAGCGCGCGGCACGCGGACCGTTCGGCACCACGGTCGCGCACGGCTACCTCACGCTCTCACTCGTCCCGGTGCTGGTCGGCTCCCTCGTCGACTATGCGGGCTGGGAGGTCAAGATCAACTACGGCTCCAACAAGGTGCGGTTCCCTGCACCGGTGCCGGTCCGCAGCCGGGTCCGCGCCGACGCTACGGTCGCCACGGTGACCGAGACCGCCGCGGGCGCCCAGGTGACGCTGCGGGTGACGGTGACCGGCGAGGACGCCGACGGCAAGGAGAGCCCGAAGCCGGCCCTCGTTGCCGAGATGGTGACGCTGCTGGCTGCGCCCCGCTCTGCATGAGAGTTGTCCGGCACCTTCCGCGCGGCCACCGGCCGCGGGGACTACTCGGGATCCGCGTCGGTCGCCTCAGTGTCGTCGGTGGCGATCCGGGAGAACACCCGGACGCCGACGGAGAGGGCGCCTTCGTCGATGTCGAAGGTTCCCTGGTGCAGGTCCCCGGCGTCGGCGGTTCCCAGACCGCGCACCCCGAGGCGCAGCAGCGCCCCCGGGACCGAGTTGGCGATCCAGGCGAAGTCCTCGCCGCCAAGACTCTGGTCGGTCCCGCGCAGTCCGGCCGTGCCGATGACGCCTCTGGCCGCCGCTCGGGCCCGCTCGATAGCGGCGGCGTCATTGATGCACGGCGGGACGCTGGTATGCGCCTCGACCTGCACATCCACCCCGAACGGGCTCATCATCGACCGGATCAGGTCAGGTACGACGCTGTGCGCCGCCTCCCAGATCTCCGCGTCCAGACAGCGGATCGTGCCCTCGGCGTAACCCGTGCCCGGAATCGCGTTGGCTGCGGTCCCGGCGTGAACCTGTCCCCAGACGACGCTCAAGCCCGCCCGCGGGTCCGTGAGGCGTGACATCGCGCCAGGGAGCCCGGTGAGCAGCGCCCCGAGGGCGTAGACGAGGTCCGTCGTCAGGTGCGGCCGAGCGGTGTGGCCACCGGGTCCGGACAGCGTCACCTTGATTCCGTCGGCTCCCCCGGTGATCGCTCCTGCCCGGAAGCCGATCTGGCCCACCGCGAGACGGGGGTCGCAGTGGAACGCGAAGACGCTCTCGAGGCCGGCGGTCTCGCCGGCTGCCAGCACGTCGAGCGCGCCGCCCGGGATGAGCTCCTCGGCGGGCTGGAAGATGAATCGGGCCGACCGTCTGAGCAGGCCGTCCCGGGCGAGCTCGGCGAGTACCAGCGCCGTACCGAGCACGATCGTCGTGTGCGCGTCGTGGCCGCACGCGTGACAGATGCCGGCCGTGCGGGAGCGGTACGAGGTGGCCGTGAGGTCCTCTAGGGGAAGGGCGTCGATGTCGCCGCGGAAGCCGATGCTCGGAGCCTCGTCGGCGGAACCGGTCACATCACAGACGAGGCCGGTTCCGCTAGGCAGAACGCGCGCAGAGAGGCCGGCCGCACGAAGCCGGTCGACGACGGTAGCCGTCGTCCGGTGCTCCTGGCGGCTCAGCTCGGGATGGGCGTGGATGTCTCGGCGAAACGTGATGAGCTCGGCTTCCAGCTCCTTGGCAATGCGGTCGATCTCGTTGTCGCATTGCCCGTCCCGCACCCACCAAGTGTCGCATCAGCCCGTGCGCGCTTGCTGTCCGGGCGGCTCAACGGGCCCCCGGCGGTGCCGACTCGTCGTCTCCTGTCGGCTCGGGGCCGGACATACAATGGCGCCGTGTTTCGAACTCGGGCACTGTCCCGGCGTGCCCTGGTGTGCTGGTGACCCGTCTGGTCGTCCATATCGGAGCGCAGCGAGCCGCTTCTCCGGGACTGCACAAGAGCCTCTTCGACAACTCCGACGCTCTGCTCGAGCACGGCGTGCTCGTTCCGCTCAGCGGCCGCCACGAGATGTCGTCCCGAGCTGTCCGCCATCAGCTGCTGGCATGGAGCTTCGACCCGGACGGCGACCACCCCTATCAGGCCACCGTTTGGGACGAGCTCGCCGATGAGGCTGCCGAATCGCCCGCCTCCACCGTCCTGCTGTCGTCGGAGCTCCTCGCCGGGGTAGCCGGCGACCCACGTACTGCGGATGCCTTTCGCCGGCGTCTGCTGGCCATCGTCGACGACGTCACGATCGTCTTCTTCGCACGGGACCAGCTCGCGCTGTTGAACAGCCTCTACTGCCAGCGGGTCCGTTCGCTCGAGGTGACCTGTGACTTCGATACCTACATCGCGGGCTCGCCGGACGCGACGCTGTACGACCTCGCAGCGTCGTTCGAGTCCTGGTACACAGCCGGCGACATCAGGTTCGTCGCGATGCCGTGGGACCCGAGGTCCGACGGGGACGCGCTGCCGGCCCTGCTCGCTCTCGGCGGCATCGAGATGGCTCCAGGCACTCTGCTGCCGGGCGAAGCGGTGAAGGATGTCGACCTCGGCCCCGTCGCGATCGAGGCCAATCGCCTGCTGGGCAGCTACCTGCGGGGCCGCTTTCCGGACTTCCGGCCCGGTGAGCCGGCCGCTCGCAGGCTCCGGCGCAAGGTGGGCACCTCAACCGAGTCCTGGGAATGGGACGTCGAGGAGTTCTGGGGCTGGTCGCCTCAGCAGGCGGCCCGGGCGGCAGCCCGCTACGCCGGGCCGAACGAGCATTTCGCGCGGCACGTCTGGCACGACGACTGGGGTCTTCAGCCACCGGTGACCCGGGAGAGGCGCACCGCCGAGCTTGTCGAGCTCGATCCGACCTCGGTCAACCGGGTGCATCGCTACCTCGTCGAGATGGAGGGCGCCTTCGAACGGCTCAGGCGTCGTGAGAGCGCGGCATGACACAGCTCGTGATCCACACAGGAATGCCGCTGACCGGCGCTGACCTCGTCCGTGACCAGCTCGTGGCCTGTCGCGAGCCGCTCGAGCGGGCCGGTGTCGTCCTGGTGGCCAGGGACGGCTCGAAGGCATGGGACCGTGCTGTTCGTGACGTGCTGGGTGGCGAGGTTCCCCGACCGCTCATCCGGTTGTCGCGCCGCAAGCAGCAGGAGCAGTCGCATACGGTCCTGTTGAGCTCGGAGTCGGCCGCACGTGCTCTCGTCAGCATGAGCAACGTGACTGCCCTGCGGGCGTTCGGTCGCGACCATGGACTGTCGACCAAGGTCGTCCTCGTGGTGCGTGAACAGCTCGAGCTCATCAACGAGATGTACTGCAACCAGGTGATGCGCCTGGAGACCTCCGCAAGCTTCGCGTCCTTCGTGGGTGAGACGGTCGCTTCGGCCGGGCTCGAGCTGGGTGACCAGTTCACGGCCCTGCAGGACAGCCCTGGCATCGACGTGTTCGCGGTGCCCTACTCGCGCTTCGACGGGCACGTCGCGGCTGGGGTGGTCCTTGCAGCTGCGGGACTCTCTGAGGAGCCGGCTCTCACGAGCACGATGGCCACGGCCACTCGAGGCAGCGCGAGTGGCTCGACTGCCCTTCCCGGTCCGGTCCTCGTCACGGCGCTCAGGCTGCTCCACAAGCGCCTTACCCGCCTCGGAGTCATCCGGAGGAGGCCCACCGACCAGCTCCTCGCTGCCGCCACCGTCATGCGCGAGCGAGCCCGAGCCGAGGCATGGGATGACGCCACGTTCTGGGGTTGGTCCGAGGAGCTCGCAACCTCGGCCCAGCAGCACTACCGTCCTGGCAATGAGGTGTTCGCCGCACGAGCCTGGGGGACGGTCTGGCCGGATGCTGCCCCAGCCCGGCAGCAGACGCGGCTCGATCTGCCGTCCGAGCCGCCCTCTCGTGTCAGCGATGTCATCACGATGATCCATCGGGTCGTGGACGAGCTGACGGCAGCACCTCCGAGCTCGGGGGCCGCGTGACGACCGGCCCTCAATCCCGCGCGGAAGGGTAGCGGCGATGGTCGAGCGACTGCTGATCCACGCCGGGGCGCCCAAGACCGCGACCACGTTCATCCAGCGTGGTCTGCAGTCCAACAGTGAGCTGCTCGCGGAGCTTGGTGTCTACCTGCCGGTCACCGGGCGGCTGGAGCTCGAGCCGAACGCTGTCTCGCACCACCACCTGGCCTGGGCCCTGATCAGCCCAGGCAGCTACCGCAGATCACCGCAGGGCTGGCCCGCGCTTGCCGAGGAGCTGTCCCACGTCGACGCACCTGTTGTGATCCTCAGCTCGGAGGCCTTCAGCCGGGTAGCCAGCAAGAGCGACGGCGCGGCGCTGGTGGCCGACGCCGCCCACGAGCTCTGCCCGTCGGTGACCATCGCATACTTCGTCCGCAACCAGCTCTCGCTGATGAACAGCCTCTATGGGCAACGGGTGAAGTCGCTCCGCATGGTGGAGAGCTTCGACTACCACACCGACAACCGACGTAGCAGGCGGTTGTTCGACTACGAGGCACTGCTGAAGCCGTGGTACACCGACGCCTCCGTGGACTTCCAGGGGGTGCCCTTTGCCGGCGACCGTGACGTCGACCCGCTGGAGGAGCTGCTGCGTGCAGCAGGAATCGACCTCGGGGGGAGGGTACTGACGCACGAAGCCGATGACGTGAACTCGTCGCTGGGTCCGGTCGGTATCGAGGCCGCCCGGCTGCTCGGGAGCTACCTTCGGGGCGTCTTCCCGGACTTCGACTCGGAGGAGCTGGCGGCGAAGAGGCTTTACCGATTGTCGTCCTCCCGAGCACAGACCAACGGCTGGTGCGATGAGTCGTTCTGGGGCTGGACGCCCAAGACCGCGCAGGAGACGGTCGAGTACTTCTCGGCGGCCAATGCCCGGTTCGCCCGCGACGTCTGGGGTTCTGACTGGATGCTTCCGATGCCGGTCGACAGGGAGACGTCGGCCGTCAGGTTGCTGGACCTGGACCCTCCCACGATCGAGCGGATCCAGCGCTACGTGTTCTCACTGGCCAACCGGTTCTCCGGCTTGCGTGCCGAGGTCATCGCGTCGTGACCCGGCTGGTCGTGCATGCGGGCACCCACGCCACCGATTGGGAGGCGGCCCGGCAGCAGCTGGTCACCTGGCGGGCTGCACTGGCGGACGCGGGCGTCCGGTTGTCCCCGGGCGACGACGCCGACTCATGGGCAGCGACAGCCCGTGACCTCGCGTCCGGAGAGCCGCCACAAGAGCTCGTGAAGGAAGCACAGGCAGCCGTGCACGACGGTGCGACTGCGCTGGTGCTGGGGTCCGAGCAGCTCGAGGACCAGCTGCGCGACGAGGCCGCGCTGCGCCACCTCGCCGAGTTCGCCGCCGGCCTCGGCATGGCGTTGACGGTGACGATCGCGCTGCGCGACCAGCTGGGCTACCTCAACGAGCTGTACTGCGACCGCGTCACGCACCTGCAGATGGCACGCGACTTCCAGACTTTCGTCTCGGCGCCTCAGCCGGCGGAGCGGTTCGACTATGCGACCGCGCTCGACCTGGTGACCCGGGCGGCGGACATCGAGGTCGCCGCCGTTCCCTACGCGGAGATGTCAGACGGCAGCCAAGCCCGTGACCTCCTCGGGTCCGCCGGGCTGTGGCGAGCGGATCTCGACGGCTTGCCACCAGGACCGACCCGCGAGTATCTTCCAGGACCGGTCCTCATCGCCGCCATGCGCCTCCTCTTCAAGCGCATCTGGCGGCTGGGGATGTTCAAGACACTCTCGCGCGGCCGACTGCTGCACGCTGCCCGGATCCTGCGCGACCATGCGCATGAGCACAACTGGGACACCGTGCCGTTCTGGGGCTGGACAGAGACCGCCCGCGAAGCTGCTGTGCTCCGCTACCGTGCGGACAACGACGCTGTCGCTGGCACCTTATGGGGCAAACCATGGCCGGCGGCATGGGAGAGCGGAACGTACGTGGACGTGGACCTCGCCGCCAGTGACCCGGCCTTGGTGGTCGACCTCCTGGTCACTGTCGACAACCTCGTAAAGGATTTACAGAAGGCGAAAGGTGCTGTCACCACCGGTGCGGCCGCCGACTAGTGGCAGCATGACGCTGTGCAGCGCGTTGTCGTCTTCATGGGTGGGTCCCGAGACGTCGTTGCCGCCGTGCAGCACAGCCTGCCGGGCAGCATCAGGGCATTGACCGAGCACGGCGTCTTGGTGCCGAAATCTGGTCGCAGCGGCAACCAGACAGCCGGCAACCAGGCAGCCGGCTTCTCACACCATCCCCTCGTCGGCAGGTCCGGTGCGGGTTGGGGAGCCCTGCACGCCGAGGTCCGCGCGTCGGACGCCGAGACGGTGCTGCTCGTCATCCCCAGCTTGTTGCGGATCGGCCGGTCGACAGCTAGGCGCGTTCAGGTTCTGCGTCAGCTCTCATCGCTTGCCGAGGCCGTGCGCCTTGTCAGTGTCGTCGGCGAGCAGCTGTCGACGATCAACGACTTCTACCTCAGCCGGGTGGCGACCTGGCGGATCTCCCGCCGGCTCGACGCGAGCGTCAGCCGACTGCTCGACAACGAGGCCTTCGTACACGAGACACTGCTACGGCCGTGGTACGAGCAAGACCCGGCGCGCTACGTCGCGGTGCCGACCCCGGTGTTCGCGGCTCACCATCCGGTCGGCGCCGTCCTGTCGGCTGCGGGCGTCGACCTCGACGGCGCGCTGCCACGGGTTGTCATCCCTGACCTACCCAAGCTGGGGTCCGTGGGAGTCGAGGCCAACCGGCTGCTCGCGACGTACCTGCGGGCGGAGATCCCGGGCTTCAGGGCAGACGACGAGGGGGTCGCGGCAGCGAGCCTGTCCGGCCTCTCGAGAGCCCAGAAGCTGGGCTGGTGTTCGGACCGCTTCTGGGGATGGACCCCCGTCGCGGCGGAGAAGGCACTGGACCGATTCGATGCTTCCAACCAACGGTTCGCCAACGCGATATGGGGCACCGCCTGGACCGTGCCCTATCCGGTCGAACGGCCCTGCACTCAGGCGGAGTTCCTGGATCTCGATTTTCCCGTCGTCGACCAGGTGCAGCGCTATGTGATGAGCATGGCCGACAAGGTGTCCCGCGAGCGCAAGGCGGCGACGTGACGAGGCTCGTCCTGCACGCCGGAGCGGAGTACGCCGACGAGGGCGCCGTCCACCAGGGGCTGACCGCCAGCCGGGCCCAGCTTGCGAAAGCCGGCGTGCTGCTGCCACCGGGAAGCAGTCCGGTTGAGTGGCGCGACACCGCGCAGGGGCTGATGGGTGGTTCCGCGACCACGCCGGCGACAGACTGGCTCAGGGCGGCGACGAACGCCGGGCAGCCCGTCGTGCTGGTCAGCTCGGACGTGCTGGCCGACGCGCTCAGCTCACCGGAGGAGGTAACGGCGCTAGCTGCCGTGTCCGGGAGGGTCGGGGTCGACGTCCGAGTGGTCGTCGTCGTTCGCGAACAGGTCGGCTACCTCAACAGCCTGTACTGCAAACGTGTTCTCGGCCTGGACACAGCGCGGAGCTTCGCCGAGTTCGCGACAGAGCCGGTTCCCGCCCACCGTTTCGACTACGCGGCGTCCTTCGGCGCAGTCGCCGACACCGACGGCGTCGACTTGGTAGCCGTCCCCTACCCCGACCTGCAGTCGTGCGGCGCTGCTGAGGCTGTGCTCCGAGCCGCCGGCATCGACAAGACGGAGCCTGACCTCGCCGGCGACCGCGCAGGTCCTGCGCCGGTCCCTGGTCCGGTGCTCATCGGCGCGACCCGGCTGCTGCACAAGCGGCTGCGTCGGCTCGGGATGTTCCACGAGCACGGCAAGCCCCGCTTGCGAACGTTGGTCGATCGCCTCGCCCAGCGGGCTGCCCAGCGCAGCTGGGACACGACGGCCTTCTGGGGCTGGGATGCCGGGCTCCGCCGCGCCGTCGCCGAGGAGTACGGCGCGAGCAACGAGCTGTTCGCCGAGTTCGTGTGGGGTACCCCATGGCCCGAGCCGTTCAGCACGGGCAGACCGCAGCGGACGGATCTCGCCGATCTCGAGCCCGCCGTCCTGCACGACGTGCTGCGATTCGTCGACGGGCTGGTGGAGGGGCTGTCCAGAGGGTCGCTCGACCTCAGCGATCAGAAGGCGTCCGGCGGCTCGTAGACACCCCACACGTCGCGGAGGGCGTCGCAGACCTCGCCCACCGTGGTCCTCGCCGCGAGCGCTGCCTTCATCGGCACCAGCACGTTGCTCGTCCCGGCGGCCGCGGCACGCAGCGCCTCGAGCTGCCGGTCGACCGCTGACTGGTCTCGGTCGGCACGCAGCTTCTCGAGCCGCTCGGCCTGTTGCGCCTCGATCGCCGGGTCGACACGCAGCGGCTCGTACGGATCCTCTGTCGCGTTCGCGAACCTGTTAAGGCCG
This sequence comes from Propionibacteriales bacterium, assembly GCA_038327385.1. GTDB lineage: Bacteria > Actinomycetota > Actinomycetes > Propionibacteriales > Nocardioidaceae > JAWWPG01. The sequence goes on along the minus strand of JBBQKY010000067.1, from coordinate 2,385 downwards.
ACGACCGTGCGCTCTGCGCTGTCGATCTCCTTGGCGATCCGGTACGCCGACCGCTCGATCTCGTTCTTCTGAAAGCCCCTCTCGATCGCGGCAACCGCACCGCCGAGGTCCTCCACCTGAATCATCAGTGCGCGAGCCGCCTCCTCGACGCCGTCCGTCAGCGCCTCGACGGCATAGGACCCGGCGAGCGGGTCGACCGTCTTGGTCAGGTCCGTCTCGTATGCGATCACCTGCTGCGTGCGCAGCGCCAGCCTCGCCGCCTTCTCGGTCGGCAGCCCGATCGCCTCGTCGTAGGAGTTCGTATGCAGTGACTGCGTGCCGCCGAGCACCGCGGCGAGGGCCTGCAGCGCGACCCGCACCGTGTTGACCTCCGGCTGCTGCGCGGTGAGCTGCACACCCGCCGTCTGGGTGTGGAAGCGGAGCATCAGCGACTTGGGGTTCTGGGCGCCGAACTCCGCGCGCATGACCTCTGCCCAGATCCGTCGGGCGGCGCGGAACTTCGCGACCTCCTCGAGGATGGTTGTACGCGAGACGAAGAAGAACGCCAGCCGGGGGGCGAACTCGTCGACGTCCTGTCCGGAGGCGATCGCTGCTCGGACGTACTCGATCCCGTTCGCCAGCGTGAAGGCGATCTCCTGCGCTGGCGTGGCGCCGGCCTCCGCCATGTGATAGCCGGAGATCGAGATCGTGTTCCAGCGCGGCATCTCGGTGCGGCAGTACTTAAAGATGTCGTTGGTGAGCCGCAGCGACTGCTGCGGCGGGTAGATGTAGGTGCCGCGGGCGATGTACTCCTTGAGCACGTCGTTCTGGGTCGTCCCGGTCAGCATGCCCCCCGGAACGCCCTGCTGCTCGCCGACCAGCTGGTACAGGAGCAGGAGCAACGCCGCCGGCGCGTTGATCGTCATCGAGGTGGACACCTTGTCCAGCGGTATCCCCTCGAGCAGCAGGCCCATGTCGTCGATGGAGTCGATCGCCACGCCGACCTTGCCGACCTCGCCCGAGGCGATCGGGGCGTCGGAGTCGTACCCCATCTGGGTGGGCAGGTCGAAGGCGACGGACAGGCCGGTCGTCCCGGCGTCGATGAGCTGGTGGTACCGCTTGTTCGACTCCGCGGCCGTGCCGAAACCGGCGTACTGGCGCATCGTCCAGGGCCGGCCCGAGTACATCGACGCGTAGATGCCGCGCGTGTACGGGAACTCGCCGGGCTCGCCGAGCCGCCTCTCTGGATCCCAGTGGTCCAGCGCGTCAGGACCGTAGACGGGCTCGAAAGGGAAGCCGGACTCCGCCTCGGAACTCATGCGCGCAAGAGTACGGCGGCCGCCCGCGTCCGCGCACTCGCGACGGGGCCCGGGTCAGGGCAACGTGTCGTTGTTCCCCCCGGACACCACGACAACGAGCGCGCCACCCTCCGGTACGGCGACCTGGCCGCCCGCCACGGCGGCCAGCGCCACGCATGCGCCGGGCTCCGCCAGCACGCGCAGCTGGCTCCACAACAGGTGACGCGCCTCGGCGATCTCGGCCTCGGTGACGACGAGGGGCGTGACGGCGTGGGCTGCCGCGACCGCGTAACCGATGTCACCCACCCGTGGCGCGCCCAGCGAGTCGCCCGCCGAACCGCCCACTGCCACCTCCACCGGGCCACCCGCTGCCAGCGCCTGCGCGAGCGCCTGGCACATCTCCGGCTCCACCGGCTGGACGGAGACGTTGCGCGGCTCGAGTGCGGTCGCCGTACCGGCGTAGAGCCCGCCACCTCCGCACCCCAGCACCACGACGGAGGCGTCGGGAGCCTGCTCCGCGATCTCGAGGCCGACCGTGCCGGCCCCGGCGACGGTCTCGAGGGTGTCATACGGGTGCAGCTGCGGCACCCCGTAGCGCTCCGCGAACGCCCTGCATTCCTCCAGCGCGCCCTTGACGAAACCCTCGACGAGGTGCACCCGACCGCCGTACTCGACGATCCTGGCGAGCTTCGCGGGAGTGGCGTTGACCGGCACGAACAGGTCCGCGGTGAGTCCGGCGCGTCGTGCCGCCCACGCAACCGCGGCCGCGTGGTTCCCGCCGGATGCGGCGCAGACCCCGTCGGTAGACCCGCTGAGCGACAGGATGGAGTTGAGAGCACCCCTGACCTTGAAAGACCCGGTGTGCTGCAGCAGCTCGAGCTTTAGGAGCACGCGAGCGCCGACACCCGGCATCCCCATGACGTCGATGACGGGAGTACGCCGCACCGCCGCGCCGATGCGATCCCGCGCCGCCTCGATGTCGGAGCTCAGGGGCAGGAGAGAGGGTGACACGTCGTGGGTGGGCACTACTCCTGCCGCCAGAACAACAGCGCCGCCAGTGCGCCGGCTGCTGCCCCGGCGACCGCGCTGCCGGGGTCGAACCGCCCGG
>JBBQKY010000066.1:0-12561 GCA_038327385.1 Propionibacteriales bacterium | reverse complement strand
GATATCTGGCGATCTGTCAAAGGAGCTCGTGATGGGTATCGGAATCGGTATCGTCCTCGTGGTAGCTGGTGCTGTGCTGATGTGGGCGCTGAACGTGAACCTCTCCTACGTCGACGACGACACGCTCGGGCTCATCCTGTTTATCGTCGGCATCCTGGCCATCCTGTTGTCCTTGGTGCTGAACATGCAGCAGGGCAGGACCAAGCACGTCGAGGAACGACGCTACGACCAGTGATGCGTTTTGCACGCACCCGGCTTTGGAGTCGTCCTGCGCGTGAACTTCGCCGAGAGTTAACCTTGGAGTCGTCCCCGTTGGAAACGCTGTAGCAGAAGAGGCGAAACTCAGACCGTGTCCGAGTCCCCGCAGTCAGGCCCGCTAGCCGATTTCGGTCCCAACGAGTGGCTCGTCGACGAGATGTTCGACAAGTACTCCGAGGACCCAGCATCGGTCAGTGACGAGTGGCGACAGCTGTTCGCTGAGAAGGGCACCCCGCACCCCACTGGTAGCGCCAGCAACGGGCAAGGGTCCGCTCAGCGCCCGGCCGCGACGACCGAGCCATCCGGGACGTCCAAGAAGCCTGCCAGGCAGCCGGCGACCAAGATCGCGCCACCCGAGACATCGAAGCAGCCGGCCCAGCAGCCGGTGGCGACGCCTCCAAGTCCGGCAGCCAAGGACCCGGTGCCACAGCCCAAGGCCACGCCCCAACCTGAGCCCGCCTCCGCGCCGGCCGAGCCCGAGCACGTTCCACTGCGTGGGGCCGCGGCCCGCACCGTGACCAACATGGACGCGAGCCTGACGGTCCCGACCGCAACCAGTGTGCGCACCCTGCCGGTGAAGCTGCTCATCGACAACCGGATTGTCATCAACAACCACCTCGCCCGCGCACGAGGCGGGAAGGTGTCCTTCACGCACATCATCGGGTTCGCGATCGTCCAGGCGCTCAGGGCCATGCCGGAGATGAACTACGGGTTCGAAGTGACCGGCGGCAAGCCGATGCTGGTCAAGCCCCTGCACGTCAACCTCGGTCTCGCCATCGACGTCCAGAAGTCCGACGGCTCCCGCCAGCTCCTCGTGCCCGCCATCAAGGAGGCGGAGACCATGGGCTTCGCCGCCTTCTGGACCGCCTACGAGGATGTCGTACGACGAGCACGGGACAACAAGCTGACGGTTGCGGACTTCCAAGGCACGTCGGTCAGCCTGACGAACCCGGGCACCATCGGCACCAACCACTCGGTTCCGCGGCTGATGAGCGGACAGGGCTGCATCGTCGGCGTCGGCGCCATGGAGTACCCGCCCGAGTGGCAGGGGGCCGCTGAGGAGACCCTCGCACGCAACGCGGTCAGCAAGGTCATGACGCTCACGTCGACGTACGACCACCGGATCATCCAGGGCGCGCAGTCGGGTGAGTTCCTGCGCCGCATCCACGCGATGCTCCTCGGCGGGGACGACTTCTACGACACGATCTTCCGCGAGCTGCGCATCCCTTACGAGCCGATCCGGTGGGCACCGGACATCTCGACCAGCCACGACGACGCGATCAGCAAACAGGCTCGTGTTCTCGAGCTCATTCACGCCTACCGCGTGCGCGGCCACATGATGGCCGATACCGACCCATTGGAGTACCGCCAGCGCACCCATCCCGATCTCGACATCGGCTCGCATGGCCTCACGCTGTGGGACCTCGACCGTGAGTTCGCCAGCGGGTCGTTCGCGAACGAGCGGTTCATGAAGCTGCGCCACGTCCTCGGGATCCTGCGTGACTCCTACTGCCGTACGACGGGCATCGAGTACATGCACATCCAGGACCCCGAACAGCGGCGCTGGATCCAGGAGCGGGTTGAGCAGCCGCACACCAAGCCCCCGCGCGACGAGCAGCTGCGCATCCTGCACAAGCTCAACCAGGCCGAGGCGTTCGAGACTTTCCTGCAGACGAAGTTCGTCGGGCAGAAGCGCTTCAGCCTCGAGGGCGCCGAGACGACGGTGCCGCTGATCGACGAGATCTGTGAGGAGGCAGCCGCCGCCGGCCTCGACGAGGTCGCTATCGGAATGGCGCACCGGGGGCGCCTCAACGTCCTGGCGAACATCGTCGGCAAGAGCTACGCACAGATCTTCCGCGAGTTCGAGGGAAACATCGACCCCGGCACCGTCCAAGGCTCCGGCGACGTCAAGTACCACCTCGGGGCGGAGGGAGTCTTCGTCTCCGGCCGAGGCGACAAGATCAACGTGTCGGTGGCTGCGAACCCGTCCCACCTCGAAGCCGCTGACCCGGTGCTCGAAGGCATCGCTCGCGCAAAGCAGGACCTGCTCAACAAGGGGTCGGCCTACCCCGTGCTGCCTGTGCTCGTCCATGGGGACGCGGCCTTCGCGGGGCAGGGAGTGGTGGCCGAGACGCTCAACCTGTCCCAGCTGAGGGGATACCGCACCGGCGGAACGCTCCATGTCGTGGTCAACAACCAGGTCGGCTTCACGACCTCACCGTCCTCGTCGCGGTCGTCGCTGTACTGCACCGACGTCGCTCGGATGGTGCAGGCGCCGATCTTCCACGTCAACGGTGACGACCCCGAGGCGTGCATCAGGGTGGCGCAGCTCGCATTCGAGTACCGCCAGGCGTTCAAGAAGGACGTGGTCATCGACCTCGTCTGCTACCGCCGTCGCGGTCACAACGAGGGCGACGACCCGTCGTACACGCAGCCGCTCATGTACGACCTGATCGAGAAGAAGCGCTCCGTCCGGCGCCTCTACACAGAGGCGCTCATCGGCCGCGGTGACATCACGCTGGACGAGGCCGAGTCGGCGATGCGCGACTACCAGAAGCAGCTCGAGTCCGTGTTCACCGAGGTGAGGGCGGCGACCAGCCAGCCCGATGAGTACCTCACCGTGCCTGAGTACCCGACCAAGTGCGCGGTGGAGGGCAGCGACGACACGGCCGTCACGCGGGAGGTCATGAAGCGCATCGCCGACGCACACGTGTCAGTTCCGGAGGGCTTCACTGTGCACCCCAAGGTGCTCCCCCAGCTGCAGCGTCGGGCGGCGTCCATTGCGGAAGGTCCGATCGACTGGGGCACCGGTGAGATCCTCGCCTTCGGCTCGTTGCTCATGCAGGGCCGGCCGGTCCGGCTGGCGGGCCAGGACTCGCGGCGAGGCACGTTCGTGTCGCGTTTCGCCACCGTGATCGACCGGCTGACTGCTGCGGAGTGGACCCCCCTGCAGCACCTCACCGAAGACCAAGCCACGTTCCACGTGTACGACTCGCTCTTGTCGGAGTACGCCGCGATGGGGTTCGAGTACGGCTACTCGGTCGCACGACCGGAGGCGCTCACGCTTTGGGAGGCTCAGTTCGGTGACTTCGCCAACGGCGCCCAGACGATCATCGACGAGTTCATCGCGGCCGGTGAGGCGAAGTGGCAGCAGCAGTCCGGCGTCGTGCTCCTTCTTCCGCACGGGTACGAGGGTCAGGGACCTGACCACTCGTCGGCGCGCATCGAGCGCTTCCTGACCCTCGCTGCCGATGACGCGTTCACGGTGGCCCAGCCGTCGACACCCGCGAGCTACTTCCACCTCCTGCGCCTGCACTCGCTCGGCAGCACGCACCGCCCGCTGGTCGTCTTCACGCCGAAGTCGATGCTGAAACGCAAGGACGCGGCGTCGATGCCGGATGACTTCACGTCGGGCACGTTCCGCCCGGTGATCGGCGACGAGGCGGTGGACCCAGCGGCGGTGGAAGTGCTGGCACTGTGCTCCGGTCGCATCACGTGGGACCTGCTGGCGGAGCGGAAGAAGCGCGATGTCGGGGACCGGGTGGCGATAGCCCGGGTCGAGCGGCTGTATCCGCGGCCGGTCGGGGAGGTCAAGGCCGAAATGGCCAGGTACCCGAACCTGAGGGAGATCCGCTGGGTGCAGGACGAGCCAGCCAACATGGGGCCGTGGCCGCACATGGCGCTGAACCTGGCGCCGGAGCTGGACACCGACATCGCTTTCCGACCCGTGACCCGGGTTGCATCGGCTGCGCCATCGGTCGGTCAGAAGTCACAGCACCTGGCCGAGGCGGCGAGCTTGTTCGACGAGGCGTTCGCCTGAGGGACTGGACCGCTATGTACTTCACCGACCGCGGTATCGAGGAGCTGATCGAGCGCCGAGGCGACGAGCAGGTCACGCTGGTCTGGGTCGCCGACCGGATGCAGGAGTTCGTCGACGCCTTTCCGGAGTTCGAGACCGCCGTCGAGCGCCTCGCCACCTGGCTCGCCCGCCTCGACACCGAGAGCGACGGCGAGCTGGACGACTAGCCGCCCAGGCGCCCGAGCCGCACCGCGCGCGTCAGACGGTGAAGACCACCTTGCCGAAGAGGTCTCCCGCGATCATCGCGCTGAAACCGTCCCGGGCGTCACCGATCGGCAGCACCCGGTCGATCACCGGCCGAGCACCGGTGAGGTCGAGCATCTGCACCAGGGCCGCCAGCTCGTCGCGCGTGCCCATGGTCGAGCCCTGCACCCGGAGTTGCAGGAAGAACAGCCGCGTCAGCTGCGCGTCGTCGGGCGCCGCGCCCGACGTCGTACCGGAGATCACGAGCGTCCCGCCCGGTCGCAGGGATGTCATGGAGTGCCGCCACGTCGCGGCGCCGACCGTCTCCATGACGGCATCGACACGCTGCGGCAACCGGGTGCCGGGCGCCAGGGCGTCATGAGCGCCGAGGTCGAGGGCACGAGCCCGCTTGCCCGCATCCCGGCTCGTCGCGAAGACGCGCAACCCCGCAGCGCTTGCCAGACAGATCAGCGCGGTCGAGACGCCGCCACCGGCTCCCTGCACCAGCACGCTGTCGCCCGGGCGCAGGCGTGCCTCAGTGAAGAGCATTCGGTACGCCGTCAACCAGGCAGTGGGCAGACAAGCCGCCTGCTCGAACGAAAGGGACGCCGGTTTCGCGAGGACATTGCGCCGCGGGACCACCACGCGCTCAGCGAGCGCACCTTGGAACTTCTCGGACAACAGCGACCTCTTCGGGTCCAGCGTCTCGTCGCCGTACCAGCCGGGGTCACTGATGACAGCGTGGACGACCACCTCGTTACCGTTCTCGTCGAGGCCCGCCGCGTCACAGCCCAAGATCATCGGCAGCCGATCCGCCGGCAGCCCGACCCCCTTCAGCGACCACACGTCGTGGTGGTTCAGCGCTGCGGCCTTCACGTGGACTGTTGTCCAACCGGCTTCGGGCGTTGGCTCCGGTCGCTCCCCCACGACGAGACCAGAGAGTGGGTCAGCCGGGTCGATCGAATCGGCGTAGACGGCAAGCATCCCAGCAGCCTAATGCGAGCGAAGGGGGCGCCCCCACCGCACCAGCGGCCACACCCGCAGCAGGACGCGACCGAGCACGTCCTCATCCGGGATGGCGCCGACAAGCCACGAGTCCACCCCCTCGGCCGGGTTGTCGCGCTCTACCCACCAGCCGTCTGCGTCCCTCCTCGTCACCCGCTTGACGCCGATCGGGCGGTCCGGCAGGCGGACGACCGCCAGCGAGCCCACCCGTGCGGACGCGCCGTAATGGACCAGCAGCCGGTCACCAGCATGGAGGGTCGGCTCCATCGACCGGCCGGTCACCCTCGCCACTCCGAACGGGGCCACGGCACTCCTCCTGGTGCGGGTAGTCTCGACAAGTCTGCCCCGTCGAAAGGATCTCCATGCTGGCTCGCCTGTTCGCCCCGACCATCACCGTCTCTGCTCACTGCGACCTCCCGTGCGGGGTGTACGACCCGGCACAGGCCCGCATCGAGGCGGAGTCCGTCAAGGCCATCATCAAGAAGGTCGCCGACAACGATGACCCTGACTTCCGCACCCGGGCCGTGCTCATCAAGGAGCAGCGCTCCGAGCTCGTCAAGCACCACCTGTGGGTGCTGTGGACCGACTACTTCAAGCCGCCGCACTTCGAGAAGTACCCACAGCTGCACACGCTGTTCAACGAGGCCACCAAGCTCGCCGGCGCCAGCGGCACCAAGGGCAGCATGGACGCCGCACAGGCAGACGAGCTGCTGAGCAAGATCGACGAGATCGCGGCTATCTTCGCGGAGACCAAGCGCGCCTGAGGCTTCAGCCGGTCGGGACGTCGTCGGGGGGCGTCGCGCCGTACAAGGCGGCGTTCGTCCCTGGCATCACCAGGATCACCACGACGGCCGCCGCAGATAGGGCGAGCAGGATCGCCACCCACGTGGTTCCTCCGCCGAGGAAGCTCCAGGCGAGGCCGAGCTGGATGAGCTGGCTGAGGACGACCGGTGCTCGAGCCCAGCTCCGCGCCCGGGCGATGCCGAGTCCAGCGAGGCCGAGGCCGCCCGCGTACACGAACAAGAACACCGTGGTCGTCACGCCGAGGACCAGCCGGTCGCTGTCCAGGCTGATGACCTCGACAACGCCCAACGCCGCGAGTGCCACCGCCTCCACGGCGCAGAGCCACCCGGCGAGCATCAGCAGGCGCATGGTCCGTGGCTCTGTCACCCGAAGATGGTAGTCGGGCTCGCCGGCGACCTGTGAGCAAGATGACACGGCCGCGGGGGTTGTGCTCGGCGAGATCTCTTGCAACGATCGTTGTCGCACGGCAGACAGCAGCGCCTACGCCGGACTCCCGCGTGTTTGAGCAGCCAGATGCGCGCAGGTAGTCTCGTGAATACGTTCACGAGCAGGACGTGGCCCATAGGCCGTGGCCTATCACTAAAGGAGTTCAACCCCATGGATTGGCGACACCGCTCCGCGTGTCTGGACGAGGACCCGGAGCTGTTCTTCCCCATCGGCAATACCGGTCCCGCCATCCTCCAGATCGAGGAGGCCAAGGCCGTCTGCCGACGTTGCGACGTGCGCGAGCAGTGCCTGGCCTGGGCTCTCGAGGCTGGCCAGGACCACGGGGTGTGGGGCGGCTTGTCGGAGGACGAGCGGCGGGCGCTCAAGCGCCGCAACGCGCGAGCACGGATCCGCGCCTGAGCCTCGCGGCGCGGCACGGCTCTGTCACGTTCTTTCGGACCGGAAGGCTCTGAGGCGAATTCGGTGGCTCCGTCGTGATCTGCGAGACTTGGCCGGCACTCGACCAGCAGGAGGACCCCATGAGCAAGACAGGACGCAAGCGGCGCGCCCGCCGCAAGAAGCGCGCGAACCACGGCAAGCGGCCCAACACGTAAACCCCGGCGGCGCCTAGTCCGTCCGCCGGAACTGGACCTGCACCTGCACCTGACGTACCGAGAACATCACCCGCTGGCGCAGCTCGAGGGGCGCGTGCTCGGTGCAAGAACGTGCAATGAGCTTCTTGACCATGCGCTCTAGGTCCACTTCGCGCAGGCACGGCCCGCAGTCCTCCAGGTGCTGGCGGATAGACTCGGAGTCAGCGTCGGCCAGCTCGTTGTCGATGAAGAAGTCCATCCGGCGCAGTACCTCGCTGCACGACTCGTCGCCCTCGTGGCTGATTTCACCGTGGCTCATTTCACCGCCTCCGCGGTAACCGGCTGCTGAGCGGGCACGAGACCGCGCTCGTGCGCGTAGTCCTGGAGAAGCACCCGAAGCTGGCTTCGGCCGCGGTGCAAACGCGACATAACGGTGCCGACCGGCGTCCCCATGATCTCGGCGATCTCCTTGTAGGCGAAACCCTCCACATCGGCGAGGTAGACGGCAAGCCGGAAGTCCTCCGGGATCTGCTGCAGGGCAGCCTTCACGTCGCTGTCCGGAAGATGCTCCAGTGCCTCCGCCTCAGCAGACTTCAACCCGGCCGACGTGTGCGTCTCTGCGCGTGCCAGCTGCCAGTCCTCGATCTGTTCCTGTGAGTCCTGGATCGGCTGGCGCTGCTTCTTGCGATAGGTGTTGATGAACGCGTTGGTGAGGATCCGGTACAGCCACGCCTTCAGGTTCGTGCCTTGACGGAACTGGTGGAACGCGGCGAACGCCTTCGCGTAGGTCTCCTGTACGAGGTCCTCGGCGTCCTGCGGGTTCCTCGTCAGCCGCATGGCAGCCGAGTAGAGCTGGTCGAGGTAGATCATGGCGTCGCGCTCGAACCGCGCGGTACGCTCCTCGACGCTTTCCGAATCGGGGGTCTCAGTCATTGCGGGCAAGCGTAGCCGTAGCTGCCCACCAAGAGAGATGGCCGCTCTAGGCGGGGCCGTCAACGTCTGCACGGGGGGTCTAACACTGTCACCGATAGCGGCATTCCGCCGCGACGATTAGGCGATCCGAGCGGTGACCCACTCGAAGACCGCCTCCACGACCAGAGCCAGCGTCTGCTCCTGGTCGAGAGCCGCCCGGCGGGGTACGCCAAAGCCGTGGTCGGCGTCCGGGATCACCGCCATCTGCGTCGACTCGGGAAACTCCTCTGGAGCGCCCATCGCGTCCCGCTCCCCCTGTACAACAAGGGTGGGTAGCGCCACGTCACGCAGCTCCGAGAGGCGGCTGGACTCGGGGCGGCCCGGCGGGTGCAGGGGGAAGGCAAGGGCCAGGCAACCCACCGCACCCATCGACCGAGCCACTCGACAGGCCGACCGGGCGCCGGCGCTGCGCCCGCCGATGACGAGCGGAGTCCGGACGCGGATGGCGTTCAGGCAGGCGATGGTCCCGACGTCCAGCACCTGCGGTCGCGGGGCGACCCGTCGCCCGGCCACCACCCACGGCTGTTCGATGCGGAACACCGAGATGCCCTGCCCCGGGAGCGCCGCGGCCAGCGCCGCCAGGTCCGGTGAGTCGACGCCCTTGCCGGCGCCATGGCCGAGCGCGAGCGCGGCTACCGGGTAGCGGGCCCGATCGGCATGCAGCCGGGCAACGCCGGCGTCGGTGTGAACCACCCGGATGTGGCTCATCCGAGCCGCAGCGGCTCGACCAGCTGCCGGCCGTTGTTCTGCACGTTGTTGACCTCGGTGGAGACAGGGAACGCCTCGAGACGGCCCGGCGCAGCGGGCACCAAGAGTTCGCGCAGCGCGGCCGGCTCCGTCGCCGTGGCGTCCAGCCAGTCGTCGTACCGCTCGCGCTCCACCAGCATCGGCATCCGGTCATGGATCTGGCCCAGGGAGTCCTCGGCAGTCGTCGTGATGACGGTTGCCGACCACAGCCAGGCGCCGGGGTCGTCGCTGCCGTCGACGGCCGGGTCCCGCCAGATCTCGTACAGACCTGCCATCGCAAGGATCCCGCCATCATGGGGCCGGATGAAGAAGGGCTGCTTGACCGGCCTGCCCGACGGGCCAGGTCGGCTCCCGGGATACCACTCGAAGTAGCCGTCGGCTGGCAGGAGGCAGCGCCGCTTCGAGAAAGCCCGCTTGAACGCCGGTTTCTCGGCAATTGTCTCGACGCGGGCGTTGATCATCCGCGACCCGATCTTGCGGTCCTTCGCCCAGGACGGGACTAGTCCCCAGGTGACGCAGACCAGCCGTCGCTGCGGCTCGGCGGCGGCCCCCTCCCGCCGCGGCACCCTGTCGAAGACCGCGTAGACGTCCTTCATCGGCGCCACGTTGTAGTCGGGCTCGAGCGGCGCCGCCACGTCGACGCGGTCGACGCCGAACTCCTCGACGAGGTCCTCGGGCTTGCGGCTCGAGGCGTAGCGGCCACACATGGCCCAAGCCTGCCAGAACGACCGCCGGAGATACGATAAGCCGCCCATGGACACTCCTTCGCTGGCTCGGACGCTGGCGGCCGATCTCGCGTCGTACGCCGCGACGACGGCACCGGACGAGGCGGGCCGCCGGGTCCGGATACAGGGATGGGTGCACCGACGGCGGCGGCTGTCGGGCTTGGCGTTCGTCATCGTCCGGGACCGGACAGGTCTCATCCAGGTCGTCGTCAAGGACCCAGCGACGTTGGCCGAGGTGGACGGCCTGACCGAGGAGTCGACCATCGAGGTCACCGGGCTCACCAGCCTCAACAAGCAGGCACCCGGTGGCGTCGAGGTGGTCGACCCACTCTTTCGAAGTCTCGGCGACCCCTCGGCGACACCTCCCGTCGAGCTCTGGCGGCCCACCCTCGCGACGAGCCTGCCGACCATGCTCGACCACGCGCAGGTGACCTGGCGGCATCCCCTCCAGCAGGCCAAGTGGCGACTTGCGGCGGCGTCGCTACACGGCTTCCGAAGCTCGCTCGACGCTGCCGGCTTCACCGAGGTGCACAGCCCGAAGATCGTCGAGTCGGCCACCGAGTCAGGGGCGAACGTCTTCGAGGTCGACTACTTCGGGCGGCCCGCCTACCTCGCACAGTCTCCGCAGTTCTACAAGCAGGTACTGGTCGGCATCTTCGAGCGGGTCTACGAGGTCGGCCCGGTCTTCCGGGCCGAGCCGCATGACACTGTGCGGCACCTCGCTGAGTACGTCTCACTCGACGTCGAGATGGGCTTCATCGAGGACCACCGCGAGGTGGTCGCCGTCCTGCGAGACGTGGTGGCCGGCATGCTCGAGGGCATCCGGGAGCGAGCTGCGGACGCCGTCCAGCTGCTCGGCGCCGACATTCCCGAGGTGCCGGCGGACCTGCCGACCCTGCACTTCAGGGAGGCGCTCGAGATCGCCGGCGCCCCAGCCGACGAGCCTGACCTGGCTCCGGAGCACGAGCGCGCGTTGGGCGCCTGGGCTCGAGAGGTGCACGGTAGCGACTTCGTCGTCGTAGAGGGCTATCCGACGCTCCATCGGGCGTTCTACAGCCATCCGGACCCCGCGGACCCGCGCTGGTCCCGCTCTTTCGACCTGATCTTTCGCGGCATCGAGCTCGTCAGCGGGGCGCAGCGGCTGCACCGGTACGGCGACTACGTGGCAGCCCTGCAGAAGCGCGGACTGCCGCTGGAGCCGTACACCGCCTACCTCGATGCCTTCCGCTTCGGTATCCCGCCGCACGGGGGCTTCGCGATCGGGTTGGAGAGATGGGTAGGGCGACTGGTCGAGGCGCCCAACATCAGAGAGGTCACGCTCTTTCCGCGTGACCTGCACCGTCTCGCGCCATGAGGTAGAAAGGGACGCATGACTCTCGTCCGGCTACTGGCGCGTCCGATGCTGTCCTCGATGTTCGTCGCGGGTGGGTTCAGCTCACTGAAGAACGCCGACTACCTCGCCGAACGTGCCAAGCCTGTCACCGACCGGATCGAACCGCTCCTTGCCGGCCCGACGGCGTCACTGCCGGTCACGATGGACGCAAAGAACCTGGTCCGACTCAACGGGCTCATCCACCTCGTCGGCGGTCTCATGCTGGCCACCGGACGATCGCCGCGGCTGACGTCGCTCGCCCTCGTCGCGACACTGGTCCCGACCACTCTGGCGGGCCACCGCTACTGGGAGGAGAGCGACCCCCAGATGCGGGCCAACCAGCGCGTCCACCTGCTGAAGAACGTCTCGATGGCAGGCGGCCTGCTGCTGGCGAGCGTCGACACGGAGGGCAGCCCGAGCCTCACCTGGCGGGCGAGATCCCAAGCGAGCAAGGCGAAGAAACGCGCCGCGCAGATCACCGACCGCTGAGCCAGCCTTGGCTCGCCCCTCACCGCGAGTCGCCGCTGAACGCGACGGTCTCGGTCCCGGGCTCGAAGTCCGTCACCAACCGCGCGCTCGTGCTCGCCGCCCTGGCCGACGCCCCCTCAGTCGTCGTACGCCCGCTCCTTGCCCGAGACACCCGGCTGATGGTTGGCGCCCTGCAGGCGCTCGGGTGCGCTGTCAGCGATGTCAGCGATGTCAGCGATGTCAGCGACGACGACGCCGCGGCCCTCGCCGTGAGCCCGGCACCACTACGCGGGCCGGCGGTCGTCGACTGCGGGCTCGCCGGAACCGTCATGCGCTTCGTCCCACCGGTCGCGGGGCTCGCGCGGGGAGCGGTCAGCTTCGACGGTGACGACGGGGCACGCCGGCGGCCGATGGGCGAGATGCTTGCAGCGCTGCGCGCACTGGGGGCCGATGTCGACGCGACGACAGGTCGCCTACCCTTCACGGTCGAGGGCCACGGCGGGCTGCCGGGGGGGACGGTCACCCTGGATGCCTCGGCCTCCAGCCAGTTCGTGTCCGCGCTGCTGCTGGCCGGGGCGCGGTACGACGCCGGCGTCGACGTCCGCCATACCGGAAAGGCCGTGCCATCAGCGCCACACATCGCCATGACTGTGCAGATGCTGCGGGAGCGGGGCGTGCGGGTCGACGACAGCGAGCCGGACCGGTGGGTGGTCACACCCGGCCCGATCGAGGCCGTGACCACCGTCGTGGAGCCCGACCTGAGCAGCGCCGCCCCGTTCCTTGCGGCGGCGCTCGCCCGCGGCGGCAGCGTCACGGTCAGAGGCTGGCCGAGCAGCTCGTCCCAGCCGGGTGACCAGCTGCGATGGATCCTGCCCCTCTTCGGTGCTGCCATCGGTCTCTTCGACGGGGGGTTGACGGTCACCGGCTCCGGTGAGCTGAGCGGAGTGGACATCGACCTGGGCGCGGTCGGTGAGCTCACGCCGGTGCTTGCCGTGCTCGCCGCGCTGGCGACTGGGCCGTCGTACCTGCGCGGGATTGCGCACCTGCGCGGCCACGAGACGGACCGCCTCGCTGCCCTCGCGCGCGAGCTGAGTGCCCTCGGCGCCGATGTGCGGGAGACGGCCGACGGGTTGCACGTGCGCCCGAGCC
>JBBQKY010000065.1:0-12713 GCA_038327385.1 Propionibacteriales bacterium | reverse complement strand
CTGGAGATGCCAGCGCTGGCCGTCACCGACCACGGCAACATGTTCGGCGCCTACGAGTTCTACAAGGCGGCGCGGGCGCGCGACATCTCGCCCATCATCGGCATCGAGGCGTATCTCACGCCGGGCACCAGCCGGTTCGAGCGCCGGCGTGTGAGGTGGGGCAATGGCGGCAGCGACGACGTCGCCGGTGGTGGCGCCTACACCCACATCACGCTGCTCGCCGAGACGACCGAGGGCATGCACAACCTGTTCCGGCTCTCGTCCCTCGCGTCGATGGAAGGCCAGTTCTACAAGCCACGGATGGACCGCGAGCTGCTCGAGCGCTACCACAGCGGCGTCCTCGCGACGACCGGCTGCCCGTCGGGTGAGGTGCAGACGCTGCTGAGGCTTGGCAAGTACGACGAGGCGCTGGCCTCCGCGGCGTACTACCGCGACCTGTTCGGAGCCGGCAGCTACTTCGTCGAGCTGATGGACCACTGCCTCGAGATCGAGCGGCGGGTCCGCGAGGACCTGCTGCGCCTCTCGCGCGAGCTCGGGCTGCCGCTCCTCGCCACGAACGACCTGCACTACACCCGCCAGCAGGACTCCGCAGGTCATGAGGCGCTCCTGTGCGTGCAGACCGGCTCGACGATGAACGACGCCGACCGGTTCTCGCTCGAGGGCGACGGCTACTACCTCAAGAGTGCAGCCGAGATGCGGGAGGCCTTCCGGGAGCTGCCGGAGGCCTGCGACAACACCCTGCTGGTCGCGGAGCGCTGCTCCGTCGAGTTCACCGAGGGCCGCGACCTGATGCCGCGCTTCCCCGTGCCCGCGGGCGAGACGGAGCAGACGCTGTTCGTCCGGCAGGTCGAAGAGGGCCTGGAGCGCCGGTACCCGGGTGCGATCACGACCGAGGTCCGCGCCCGCGCCGACTTCGAGACCTCGATGATCCTGGAGATGGGCTTCCCCGGCTACTTTCTGGTGACCGCTGACCTGATCAACTGGGCGAAACGGCAGGGCATCCGGGTCGGACCGGGTCGCGGTTCCGCCACCGGTTCGATCGTGGCGTACGCGATGGGAATCACCGAGCTCGACCCGCTCCAACATGGGCTGCTGTTCGAGCGCTTCCTGAACCCGGAGCGGGTGTCGATGCCCGACATCGACGTCGACTTCGACGAGCGCCGGCGGGGCGAGGTGATGCGTTACGTGACAGACAAGTACGGCGAGGACCGAGTCGCTCAGGTGGTGACCTACGGCACGATCAAGGCCAAGCAGGCGCTGAAGGACGCCTCCCGCGTGCTCGGCTACCCCTACGCCATGGGGGAGCGCATCACCAAGGCCATGCCGCCGTCGGTGATGGGCAAGGACATCCCGCTGGCCGCGGTGATCGACAAGACGCAGAAGCGCTACGGGGAGACGCACGAGCTCCGCTCGCTCTATGAGAGCGACCCCGACGTCAGAAAGATCCTCGACACCGCCTGCCAGCTCGAGAACCTGAAACGCCAGTGGGGGGTGCA
The DNA here is from genome assembly GCA_038327385.1 of Propionibacteriales bacterium. Classification (GTDB taxonomy): domain Bacteria; phylum Actinomycetota; class Actinomycetes; order Propionibacteriales; family Nocardioidaceae; genus JAWWPG01. The sequence goes on along the minus strand of JBBQKY010000065.1, from coordinate 11,217 downwards.
TGCCTGCGCGGTGATCCTCTCGCGTGAGCCGCTGCTGGACGTCATACCGCTGCTCCGGCGTGAGCAGGATGGCGCGATCATCACCCAGTTCGACTACCCGACCTGCGATGCGCTGGGCCTGCTCAAGATGGACTTCCTCGGGCTGCGCAACCTCACCGTCATCGACGACACGCTCGCCACCGTTGCCGCGAACCGGTCCGTCGTCCTGCAGCCGGAGGAGATCCCGCTCACCGACACGCCGACGTTCGAGCTGCTCCAGCGCGGCGACACCCTCGGCGTCTTCCAGCTCGACGGGGCGCCCATGCGGGCGCTGCTGCGGGCGATGAAGCCCGACTCGTTCGAGGACATCTCGGCGGTGCTGGCGCTCTACCGCCCAGGGCCGATGGCCGCGAACGCCCACGTCGACTACGCCGACCGCAAGAACGGCCGCAAGCCGGTCACGCCGATCCATCCCGAGCTGGCCGAGCCACTCGCCGAGATCCTCGACGAGACCTACGGCCTGGTGGTCTACCAGGAGCAGGTGCAGGCGATCGCCCGCAAGGTCGCGGGCTACTCCCTCGGCCAGGCCGACCTGCTGCGCCGCGCCATGGGCAAGAAGAAGAAAGCCGAGCTGGACGCCCAGCTGTCCACCTTCACCGCCGGGATGCAGACCAGCGGGTTCTCGCCGGGTGCTATCGCGGCGCTGTGGAACACGCTGTTGCCGTTCTGCGACTACGGGTTCAACAAGTCCCACACTGCCGGTTACGGGCTCGTGTCGTACTGGACGGCGTACCTGAAGGCCAACTACCCGGCGGAGTACATGGCAGCGCTGCTCACCAGCGTCCGCGACGACAAGGACAAGTCGGCGGTCTACCTCAACGAGTGCCGGCGCATGGGCATCAGAGTGCTGCCGCCCGACGTCAACGAGTCCGACGCCGACTTCACGCCGATCGGCAAGGACGTCAGGTTCGGGTTGACGGCCATCCGCAACGTCGGCGCCAACGTCGTCGGCGGCCTCGTCGCCGCGCGTGCCAAGGAGGGCAAGTTCACCGATTTCGCCGACTTCATGGGCAAGGTGCCGGTCGGGGTCTGCAACAAGCGGGTGCTCGAGTCGCTGTGCAAGTCGGGAGCGTTCGACTCCCTCGGGTACACCAGGCGGTCGCTGGTCGCCGTCCACATCGAGTACGTCGACCAGTACCTCGACCTGAAGCGCAACGAGGCCATCGGCCAGGACTCCCTGTTCGGCGGCCTCGACGAAGACTTCTCCGCGATCTCGGTCACGGTGCCGGCCCTCGACGAGTGGGACAAGCGCACCCTGCTGGCCTTCGAGCGCGACATGCTGGGGCTGTACGTCTCCGACCATCCGCTCAGTGGCCTGGAGAGCGTGCTGTCCCGGGCCGGCGACGTCTCGATCGGCCAGCTCGTGACCGACGAGAGCCGTGAGGACGACTCGACGGTCACCGTCGCCGGCCTCGTCACGTCGGTGACGCGCAAGACCACCAAGAAGGGCGACCTGTATGCGGTCGTGACGATCGAGGACCTCGAGGGCGCCGTCAACGTCATGGTGTTCCCGCGCGACTACCAGCAGTCGTCCGTGCTGCTCGTGGAGGACTCGATCGTGAGGGTGACCGGGCGGGTCAAGCGGAGCCGCGACGACGCGCTCGAGCTCGTCGGCAGCGACATCTCCGCGCTGGACCTGAGCCGCGGCAGGGGCGACCAGCCGGTGGTCATCGCGATGCCCGCCGCTCGGGTCACCGCGCCCGTGGTCGAGCAGCTGAAGGACGTGCTGGCCACGCATCCCGGCGCCGCCGAGGTCCACCTCAAGCTGCACTCAGCCGGCCGGGTCACGATCATGCGCCTCGATGAGCGTCTTCGGGTCGCGGCGACCCCTTCCCTCATCGCCGACCTCAAGGCGCTGCTCGGGCCGGCCTGCCTGAGCGCCTGACGGTGAGCTCGCCGGGTCCCCTTCGCCGCCCGCTTAGGATCGACGGCATGGCGAGCGATGGCGTCCCGGTGATGCCGGCTGCGTCTTCGCGGCCGACTCAGCAGGCGGCCGGGGGCGTCATCGCGTTGTTCTCGGTCTCGGCGCTGATCGGTCTCGCGCTAGCACCGCTGGCCGGCTGGCTGTGGGTGGTGGTTGCCGACCCGCCCAGCGCGCGGCTGTACTCCGACGGCGGGATCTACCTCGGCGAGCAGGCGCTCAACCAGCAGAGTGGGGTCACGTTGTGGTTCTTCGTGGTGGGGGCGGCCTTCGGGGTGGCCGCGGGGCTGGTCGTCAGCTGGCTCGGCCAGCGCTTCGGCTGGCTCACTGTCGTTGCCGTGCTTGCGCTCTGCGTCATCGGCACCGTTCTCAGCCGGTACGCCGGCGTGCACGTCTTCGGGCCCGACCCGAAGGCCGAGGCCGCCTCCGCAGCGACCGGCGACAGCATCCGACTCGGGGTCCAGGTCGACACCTGGGTGGCCTATCTGGGGTGGCCGATCGGTGGAGTGCTGGGCGCGCTGGCCGCCATCGCCGGCTGGAACCGCCACGAGCAGGTCCTGGTTTCGCCTACTGTTGACCCATTCGTGACACCTCCGTCCGATCCGACAACGGGGACTGACCATGGCCGGAACCGCACCTCCACCTCCACCTCCACTGGGGACGCCGGAACCTGGTGAGTTGGGGCCGGAGCGGGGATCGGGACCGGGATCTGCGCGCACGGCACCACTGGTGCTGGTACTTGTTCTCGTCATCGCGCTCATGCTGGGTGGCGGTGCATTCGCCTTCTTCAAGGTGGACCCGCTCCATCTCTTCCGGCCAGGCCCGCAGGCAGCCGAGGGGCTGCCGGCAGACGCAGTCCTCTATGCCGGGATGGACCTCGAACCCACCGCGTCGCAGAAGATCGACGCCCTGCGGTTCCTCGGCCACTTCCCCGCCTTCCGCGACTCTGCCGGGATCACCGATGAGAACACCGACGTCCGACGCGTCCTCGTTGCCAAGCTGATCGACTCTCTCCGCTGTTCGGCAATCGACTACACCCAAGACGTCGAGCCTTGGCTGGGTCAGCGGTTCGGGTTCGCCCTGATGCCCCCCACGCCGAGCGAGGAGCGTCCCTTCGCCGTGGCGGTGCAGGTCGGCGACGAGGCAGCGGCCCGCAAGGCCATCGCCGTACTCGAGAGCTGTGTCGCGGGGGCGCAGGGGTCCCCGGCCGGCCAGGCAGCCGGTGTGGCGTTCGCCAATGGATACCTGCTGCTGTCGCAGACGCGGGCCGACGCCGTCAGGTACGCCAAGGCGGCACGTGAGCACTCGCTGGCAGACGACGCCCAGTTCTCCGCGGACGTCGGCTCGCTCGGAGATGCGGGAGTCGCCACCATGTGGGTGGACGTCAAAGCGGCGGTCGCCGCGTTCGGTTCCGGCTCCGGCTCGTTGAGCGACCTGTCGGATGCGACCTCCTCGGCTCAGCGGGCCGCTGCGACGTTCCGTTTCGGCAGCGACCATGTCGAGGTCGCCACGTCCGTCTTCGGCGACCCCACCGCCGTGCAGCACGGCGACAACCCGATCGTGAACCTGCCGGCCTCGACGGTCTTCGCCGTCTCGGAGTCGGGAGCAGGCCAGCGTGTCGCGCACGCGTGGGACAGCAGCATCGCGAAGGCGAGGTCGCAGAACCTCGACATCGACAAGCAGATCTCCGACTTCGAGGCTCAAACCGGTCTCCGGCTGCCCGGTGACCTCGAGACGATCCTCGGCTCGAACATCATGCTGGCGCTGGACCGCGAGGGCCTGACCTCCGCCACGTTCGCTGGGGCCGACTCCTCCGGCCTGAATCTGGGAGTGCGCTTCACCAACGACCCCAAGAAGCTCGACGCCATCTACGACAGGCTGCTGGGCCTCGTCCACTCGCAAGTGGACCAGGCAACGCCCTTCGTCAAGTTGGACGTCGAAGACGGGCTCGTGATCGCTTCGAACGAGACGTACGCCGACAAGCTCGGCGCCCTGGACGGAGACCTCGGGAGCTCGGACGCCTTCACGTCGGTGGTGGACAACGGCGCCGGCCAGGAGTTCGTGCTGTTCCTGAACTTCGACTCGGTCAAGAACCAGGTCCTGCAGTCCATGCGCGAGAGCGGCACATCAACGAGCACGATTGCCAACCTGCAGCCACTGAAGGCGTTCGGTATGAGCGTGATGGTCGACGGCGACTACGTGCACGCCACCATCCGGTTGTCGGTCGACGACTGAGTCAGTTGGGGCACCACTGGGTCCGGCCGACCGACGTAGCCGGCAGCGAGGGGATGGCCGCCATGGCTCGCAGCTCCGAGCGGAGCAGGGCGACGCCCATGCGCAGGCGGCTCGTGACGTCGGGGCACTCGAGCAGCTGCTGACGTTCGGCCATCGTGAGCACCATGGCGGCAGCGAGAGTGTAGGACAGGTCCACGGGGTCGCGCGGCGTCCGACCCTCGAGGACGTCATCACCGCGCAGCTCCTCCAGCCGCTGCCGGTAGGCGTCGAAAAGGTCCCGTGCGACTCCGGCCACCGTCGCGATCTCGTCAGCGGAGGCGCCACTGGCGTCGGTGAGCCACCGCACATCGGCCTGGAGGTAGTCCTGGCTGGGGTCGAGGTCCTCGACATGAAACCGGCGCCGGCCGACGACGATGATCTCGTACGACCCGTCGGCGTTGGCCGTCACCTCGGTGACGAGGGCTGCGCAGCCGATCCGCTGGATGGTGTGCACTCCGCGCGCCCCGACCTCGTAGCCCACCTTGATGGCCACCACACCGAACTCGCGGTCGCGGCTCGGCGGGAGCGCGATCAGGTCGCGGACCAGCGAGCGGTAGCGGTCCTCGAAAATGTGCAACGGCATCACGATGCCGGGAAACAGCACGGTGTTCAGCGGGAAAAGCGGCAGGGGCTCGCTCACCCTGCGAACCTAACACCCCTCCGCGCGCACACCGGGGCAGCAGGGCGCCGCGAATGACTCGGACGAGACCGAGGTCACGGCAGGCCCTTGGGGGGCGGAAACGCTCGGACAATCGGGGAGAATAGCGGGGTGGAAGCGGCGCGGGGGACGGATAAGCGGCGCCTGTACGGCCCGAGCCTCGCCGCCGGGCTGCTCGGCGCGCTCGGGGTCACCGTCGGCACGGCGCGGCCGTGGATGCGGGCCACGGCTTCCGTGCCCGGACTGCCGACGATCCACGCAGCGGCATCCGGAGCCGACCTCGTCCCACTGGCCGGGGCGCTGGGTGTCGCCATGCTGGCGGCGTTCGGAGCGGTTGTCGCCACCCGCGGCTTCGCGAGGCGGATCCTCGGGGCAGCGGTGCTCGCTGCAGCGGTCGTCGTACTCGTGGCCAGCATCCATCCCGCCGGGGCGAGCGGCCAGCTCACCGCCGGGTTGTCCGCCAAGGGCTGGTCGGGCGGCGGCTACGAAAGCGCGACGACGCTGTGGCGCTGGCTGGTCCTGGTCTGCGCCGGCATCGCCGGTCTCGCGGGGACGCTGACGAGCGTCTACGGCGCCCAGTGGGCGGAGATGGGCTCTCGGTACGACGCCCCTACCCGGGACAGCGCGCCGCCCCGGGAGCGACCGGAGGATCTCAGCGAGACCGACGTGTGGCGTGCGATCGACCAAGGTCGCGACCCGACGCGAGACGTGTGACGTGCGCGGGTCACAATAGGACTCGACGAGAGGAGGACCTCCCCATGGCGCAGGCGCACCACGGAAACACTCCGGCTGCATGGACGGCGGTCTGCCTGGCGCTCGTGGCGTTCCTGGTGGGCGGCGTCGGTCTCATGGTCGGAACCTGGCTCGTCTTCTGGCTGGGGGTCGCCCTGCTGGCAGTGTCGGTGGTCGTCGGCAAGGTCATGCAGGCGATGGGCTTGGGCGACAGCTGACGATGAGCTTTCTCGTTAACCTGCTCACCGGCGTCCGAGCCGACCTTGCGGCGCGTCAGCAGGAGGTCGGCCTCGACGAGCTCAAGCTGCGTGCCCGTCGCCGCGAGCCCGCGCTCGACCCGATGCCGCAGTACCGCGCCGACGGCACCTCGGTGATCGCTGAGGTGAAGCGAGCCAGTCCGAGCAAGGGCAGGCTCGCCGATATCGCAGATCCGGCGAGCCTCGCAGCCGACTACGAGGCCGGTGGCGCCGAAACCATCAGTGTGCTCACCGAGGAGCGCATGTTCGGCGGCAGTTTGGCGGACCTGACGGCGGTCCGCGCCGCGGTCTCCGTACCGGTCCTCCGCAAGGACTTCACCGTGAGCTCCTACCAGCTCTGGGAGGCCCGCGCGGCGGGCGCCGATCTTGCGCTTCTCGTGGTGGCCGCGCTCACCGACAACGAGCTGGTCGGCCTGATCGACCGGGCCCGTTCGATCGGCATGACGCCGCTGGTGGAGGTCCACGACCGCCAGGAGCTGTCGCGCGCCGTCGATGCGGGCGCCGACCTGATCGGTGTCAACGCGCGGGACCTGGCCACTCTGCAGGTCGACCGCTTCACCTTCGCGCGGCTCGCGCCGCACTTTCCCGGCGGCGTCGTCAAGGTTGCCGAGTCCGGCGTACGCGGGCCGCGGGACGTCTGGGAGCACGCCCGCAACGGTGCCGACGTCGTACTGGTCGGCGAGACACTCGTCACGGGGAAGGACCCCCGCGCAGCGGTGTCGGACATGGTGGCCGCCGGCGCCCACCCAGCTGCCAGGCAACGAAATTGACCACCAGCGCGCTGCCCGATGCCACCGGGCACTTCGGACGCTTCGGGGGGCGCTTCATGCCCGAGGCGCTGGTCGCGCCGCTCGACGAGCTGGCCGCGGTCTGGGCACAGGCCATGGTCGACCCGGTCTTCCTCGAGGACTTCGGGCGGCTGAAGCGCGAGTACGCCGGCCTCCCGAGCCTGCTGTACGAGGCGGAGCGGTACTCCGAAGCCGTCGGGGCCCGGGTGCTCCTCAAACGGGAGGACCTCAACCACACCGGCGCGCACAAGATCCGCAATGTTCTCGGTCAGGCGCTGCTCACCGCGCGGATGGGCAAGAACCGGGTGATCGCCGAGACCGGGGCGGGCCAGCACGGCGTCGCGACGGCGACGGCCTGCGCGTACTTCGGCCTGGACTGCGTGATCTACATGGGCGAGGTTGACACGCAGCGGCAGGCACTGAACGTCGCCCGGATGAAGATGCTCGGTGCGGAGGTCGTGCCGGTCGCCACCGGCAGCCGAACGCTCAAGGACGCGATCAACGAGGCGCTTCGCGATTGGGTAGCGAACGTCGACTCGACGCACTACCTGCTCGGGACGGCGGCCGGGCCGCACCCCTTCCCATCGCTGGTACGTGACTTCACGCGGGGCATCGGCGACGAGTCCCGGGCCCAGTGCCTGAGCCTGACCGGCGGGCTACCGGACGGGGCCCTGGCGTGCGTCGGGGGCGGCTCGAACGCGATCGGGATGTTCACCGCGTTCGTCGGTGACACGACGGTTCGGCTGTACGGGTTCGAGGCGGGCGGCGACGGCTTCGAGACCGGGCGGCACGCCGCAACGATCACGGCGGGACAGGTCGGCGTACTCCACGGCACCCGCTCCTACCTCCTGCAGGACGACGACGGGCAGACCGTCGAGTCGCACTCCATCTCAGCCGGCCTCGACTACCCCGGCGTCGGGCCGGAGCATGCGTGGCTGCACGAGAGCGGGCGGGCGTCGTACCGGCCGATAACCGACGCCGAGGCCATGCAGGCGATGGCGCTGCTGACGCGCACCGAGGGCATCATCCCCGCCATCGAGAGCTCCCACGCGCTGGCCGGTGTGCCGCAGGTCGTGCGGGAGCTGGGCCCGGACGCCACGCTGCTCGTGTGCCTGTCCGGCCGCGGCGACAAGGATGTGGACACGGCCGCCACCTGGTTCAGCCTGCTGCCGCAGGGCACGGGGCAGTGACCACTGTCGCTGACACGATCACGGCGGCAGGTTCAGCGGGCAGAGCGGCTCTGGTGGGTTACCTGCCGGCGGGCTTCCCGACCGTCGCTCGCTCGATCGAACTCGCCTGCGCGCTCGTCGATGCGGGGGTCGATGTCGTCGAGATCGGCCTGCCGTACTCCGATCCCGTGATGGACGGACCGACGATCCAGGCGGCCGCCGAGGTCGCGTTACGCGGGGGAGCCCGGGTCAGTGACGTCTTCCGGGTCGTCGAGGCGGTGGCCGAGCGGGCGCCGACGTTGGTGATGACGTACTGGAACCCGGTCGAGCGGTACGGCGTCGAACGGTTCGCCGCCACCCTCGCCGCCGCCGGCGGTGCCGGACTCATCACGCCGGACCTGATCCCCGACGAGGCCGGCGAGTGGGTGCGGGCGGCCGACGAGCATGACCTCGACAAGGTCTTCCTCGTCGCGCCGTCGTCGTCGACCGAGCGGTTGGCGAGCACCAGCGGCGCCTGCCGAGGCTTCGTCTACGCCACCGCGGTCATGGGGGTGACCGGTGCCCGGACGTCGACGAGCGAGGCGGCGCCCACGCTGGTGTCGCGGGTTCGCCAGGTGAGCGATCTGCCGGTCGGGGTCGGGCTCGGCGTCTCCGACGGGCGGCAGGCGGCCGCAGTGGCGGCGTACGCCGATGCAGTGATCGTCGGCAGCGCAATCGTCGCCCGCGTGCTGGGCGCCGACAGCGAGACCACCGCGCTGCGGGAGGTTACCGCGTTGACGGAGGACCTGGCGCGGGGAGTCCGCGGGGAACTGTGACGTGACCGCTCGAGTTCTTCCTAGGGGAGACACGCCGACGACTTCCGACGACTTCCGACGACCGAGGGCAGGCCAAGGCACGTGACGATCGAACGCCGGGGGCTCGCCATGGCGGCGCTGGCTGCCTACGCGTGCACGCTGCTGTCGGGGTGCTCCTACCGGACGACCGAGCCGGCTTCCGACGGCAACCCCGCCGGTGTCCAGATCTCCGGGGTGACGCGCGACCTGACCTACCGCGGTACCGAGCCCGCCGAGCCGTACCAGATGCCCGACATCACCCTCCGCGCCGACAACGGGAACCCCTTCAACCTGATCCGGGACACCGCCTACCCCGTCACGCTGGTGTTCTTCGGCTACACACACTGCCCGGACGCGTGTCCGCTCATCCTCAACGGCCTTGCGGCGACGTACCGGCGGCTGCCTCCCGCGGTGCGGGCAGAGACGCAGGTGCTCTTCGTCACGACCGACCCGGCACGGGACACCGACGCCGCCCTACGGGCATACCTCGCGCGGTTCGACGCGTCGTTCGTGGGCCTCAGCGGCAGCAGTCGGGACATCCTCGCTGCCGCAGAGTCGATGGGCGTCCCCGTCAGTGGCATCAGACGGCTGCCGGACGGCGGCTACGAGGTCGGGCACGGCGTCCAGGTGATCGGGTTCCGCGGGAACGAGGCGCCGGTGATCTGGACCGAGGGAACCCCTGTCGCCGCCATGGTCACCGACGTCGTGGCGCTAGCCCGGAAGCCGTGAGGGGAAGTCTCGCCCCAGGACGGTAGCGTGAGCCGCGATGAACCTCGCCTCCATCCCCAGCCCCGGAGAGGGTGTCTGGCACGTCGGGCCGCTGCCGCTGCGCGCCTACGCCCTGTGCATCCTCGCGGGGGTGCTGGTGGCGATCTGGCTCGGCAACCGGCGCTGGGAGGCCCGGGGCGGGCAGCCGGGGACGATGAGCGACCTCGCGGTATGGGCCGTGCCGTTCGGCCTGGTCGGAGCCCGGCTGTATCACGTGGTCACCGATCCCGAGCTGTACTTCGGCGACGGCAAGAACCCCTGGGACGCCTTCACCATCTGGAAGGGCGGGCTCGGCATCTGGGGCGCGATCGCCATGGGCGCTCTCGGCGCCTACATCGGCTGTCGACGCAAGGGGATCTCTTTCCGCGCCGTCGCGGACGCGGCGGCCCCCGGGATCGCGCTGGCGCAGGCGATCGGCCGGTTCGGCAACTACTTCAACCAGGAGCTGTACGGCAAGCCCAGCACGCTGCCGTGGGCGCTGGAGATCGACCCCGCGCATCGCAAGGACGGGCTGGCGCAGTACGCCACCTACCAGCCGACGTTCCTCTACGAGGCGCTGTGGGACGTCGGCGTCGCAGGGCTGGTGATCTGGGCCGAGCGTCGCTACCGCCTCGGGTACGGCCGGGCTTTCGCGCTCTACGTGATGGCCTACACCGTCGGGCGGGTGTGGATCGAGTATCTGCGGATCGACAGCGCCAACCACGTGCTGGGCGTCCGGCTCAACGTGTGGACGTCGATCGTGGTCTTTGCCTTGGCTGCCGGCTACTTCGTGCTGTCCACTCGGCGTCATCCTGGGCGGGAGGTCGTCGTACCGCAAGGCAGCGACGAGGTCGGCTCAGTCGATCCCGACGACGCGGGCACCGTGCTGCTGCCGACCGTGCCGCCGCAGGTCGAGGGGATGGACATGGACGCGTTCGAGCAGATGGACACGGACCCGGTGCCGGACCTGGACCTGGACCTGGACCTGGACGAGGATCGTGCCGAGGAGATTGTCGAGCCTTCCGGCGAGCGACCCAGGAGTCTCGAGACGTGAGCGAGGGTTCAGTGGCAGCGGGAGCGGAGGGTCCGGCCGTGGGGCACGACCACGGCGACGTCACGGGTGGCTGGCTACGGCCCGCGGTCTTCGGTGCCATGGACGGGTTGGTGTCCAACTTCGCCCTGATCGCCGGCATCGTCGGCGGCACCAGCGGCGACCACACCCACGAGGTGGTCCTCGCCGGCCTGGCCGGGCTTGCCGCCGGCGCATTCTCGATGGCCGCCGGCGAGTACACGTCGGTGGCCAGCCAGGCCGAGTACACCCAGGCGGAGATCGAGATCGAGCGCCGTGAGATCCGGCTGCAGCCGGAGGCGGAGCAGGCCGAGCTCGCGCAGATGTACGTCAACCGGGGCATCGCCCCGCATCTCGCCGCGGCGATCGCCCAGCAGGTGCACGAGGACCCCGAGACCGCGGTGGCGGTGCACTCCCGGGAGGAGTTCGGCGCGGACCTCGACAACCTGCCCAGCCCGCTGCTGGCCGCCGGTTCGTCGTTCGTCGCCTTCGCGCTCGGGGCGTTTCTGCCGCTTCTGCCGTTCCTGCTCGGGGCCACCTCGCTGCTGCCGGCCATGGTCCTGAGCCTGGCCGCCCTCTTCGGTTGTGGGGCTGTGGTGTCACGCGTGACCGTGCGGTCCTGGTGGTACGGCGGTCTGCGCCAGCTGGTCCTCGGCGGCGCCGCCGCCGGGTTCACCTACCTCATCGGCCAGGCGGTCGGCGCCTCCCTCGGCTGACGCGGTCCGCGGCG
>JBBQKY010000064.1:0-12875 GCA_038327385.1 Propionibacteriales bacterium | reverse complement strand
CCCTCATTCCCCCCGCGCGGGGGGGGGCGGGCGGGCCGGGCACCCCCCCCGCCGCCCCCCCCGACCGTGACAGGGGCGCTTCTGGGCGTTAGTCTGGCCCGACCGATACGCCGTGGCTGGACGCTCCTCCTAATCCACGCGGGGGGATCGGCCATGTCTGTTTCTTTGCGTTTCCTGGGGGTCGGACCGTCCATGCAGCTCACCGCTCAGCCGACACCCGGCGATCTCAGCGAACTCGCCTCGCTCGCCCAGGGTGGGGGCCGGCCCGATATCGAGCTTCTGCTCGAGCGGGTGCGGCTGGTGGCTCATCGCTACTGCCGGGCGCGGCTGTCGAGCTATCCCGGCGGTGCACATCTCGCCGACGACGTCGCGCAGGAGATCTGTATCGGTGTGCTGGCGGCGCTACCCCGCTATCGCGACCGCGGCAAACCCTTCGAGGCCTTCGTCTACGGCATCGCCGCCCGCAAGGTCGCGGATGCACTGCGAGCATTGCACCGTCACCCCATCCCAACCGATGACCTTCCTGAGGCAGTCGACGGCACGCCCACCCCTGAGGACCAGGCCGTCTTCGTGAGCCAGGTGGCGGCGGCAAGCGCCCTGCTCGACAGGTTGCCGGACAACCTGCGGGAGATCATGCTGTTGCGGGTGGCAGCGGGACTGTCGGCAGAGGAGGCGGGCGCGGCGCTGGGCATGACGGCCGGCGCGGTGCGGGTCGCACAGCATCGGGCGCTGGCGAAGATGCGCCAGCTCGCCGCCAAAGTGGGTGATGGAGAGCGATGAGCGAGTCGCTTGGCGCCGTCTTCGAGACCGACGCGACCCTAGACCTGCTAGCTGCTCGCTCTGTCACGGCGTCGGAGGATGCCGTCCTTGACGGGCTTGCCCGGCTGGCCTGCGCCGTCGACCGCGATCCGCTGCCGGAGGCTCTCCCCTTGTCGATCCGCCAGGTGCCGCAGGGCCGCAGGTGTGGGTGGGCTCTGTCGGTGAGCGTCGCGATGGTGCTGGCGTCGAGCGGAGTAGCCGCTGCGGTGTCCGACGACCCGCTGGCGCCTTACCACTACGTCAAAGACCAGGTGACAAGGCTCGCCACCCCCCGGGAAACCTCGACCGGCTGGGACCTGCTGGGCGCTCGAGCCGTCGCGACGACGCCCCATGGCAGCACAGGTGTCGAGCGCGTACTCATCCAGGCACCCGACGAGCCCCGGCCGCCGACGGTCGCTGGTACCACGTCAGTCGGCCACGGCACGGTGCGGGCTCCGGCCAAGCCGCAGGGGACGCAGAGGGATAGCTACCCGCCAGCCGACGGAGCGCACGACTCCGGTGCCGGCGCGCCGTCTCAGCCGGCTGGCGGCCGCCAGGCACCCCGAGACTCCGCCTCGCCCAAACCGACGCCAGGCTCGCCGTCGTACCCTCGCAGCCCGCGCTTGGCTAGTTGGCCGTCGTACCCTCGCAGCCCGCGCCTGGCTAGTCGGCCGTCGTACCCTCGCAGCCCGCGCCTGGCTAGCCGGCCGTCGTTGCCGGTGAGCCCGGTGGCTCCCCCGCCTTCCGGCTCCGCCAGCGGCGGCCAGCCGATCGCCGTCACGGGCGGCCGCGAGGGGAAGACCTGGACGGAGCCGCTCGACGTCTGGGCGCTGCTGCCAACGTCTCGTATCATGAGGCAATGGGTTCCGACGCCTTCCAAATCCCGGAAAAGTTCGCTCAGCTCGGGTTGACGTTCGACGACGTCCTGCTGCTGCCGGGAGAGACCGACCTAATACCGAGTGAGCTCGACACGACGTCGAGGCTGACTCGAGAGCTCAGCGTGGCGGTGCCGTTGGTCTCGAGCGCGATGGACACGGTGACCGAGTCCCGGATGGGGATTGCGATGGCGCGTCAGGGCGGTGTCGGCGTGCTGCACCGCAACCTGTCGGTCCCCGACCAGGCGGGGCAGGTCGATCTGGTGAAGCGCTCCGAGTCGGGGATGATCACGGACCCGGTGACCGTCGGCCCGGATGCCACGATCGCCGACCTCGACGAGCTGTGTGGACGGTACCGCGTATCAGGACTGCCCGTTGTCGACGACCTCGGGGTGCTGCGCGGCATCATCACCAACCGCGACCTGCGCTTCGTGCCGGCAGCGGAGTGGGACCGGCGGCTGGTCCGCGAGATCATGACGGCGATGCCGCTCGTCACTGCACCTGTCGGTATCGCGTCCGCGGACGCGGCCGCGCTGCTCGCCAAGCACAAGATCGAGAAGCTTCCCCTTGTCGACGACGAAGGGCACCTGACCGGGCTGATCACCGTCAAGGACTTCGTCAAGACCGAGCAGTACCCGCATGCGACCAAAGACCCTTCCGGACGGCTGCTCGTCGCGGCGGCCGTCGGGTACTTCGGGGACGCGTGGGAGCGGGCGACAGCTCTCGTCGACGCCGGCGTAGACGTCCTGGTCACTGACGCGGGCCATGGTCACGTCAAGGTCATGCTCGACATGGTCAAGCGGCTCAAGACGGATTCGGCGACCCGTCATGTGCAGGTCATCGGCGGCAATGTGGCCACCCGGGCGGGGGCGCAGGCGTTCGTGGACGTGGGAGCCGACGCAGTCAAGGTCGGCGTCGGTCCGGGCTCCATCTGTACGACGCGCATCGTCGCCGGCGTCGGGGCGCCGCAGGTAACAGCGATCCATGAGGCAGCGCTGGCCTGTCGTCCGGCCGGCGTGCCCGTCATCGCCGACGGTGGGCTCCAGTACTCCGGCGACATCGCCAAGGCTCTGGCGGCAGGAGCGGACACCGTGATGTTGGGATCCTTGCTCGCGGGCTGCGACGAGAGCCCAGGTGACCTGGTCTTCGTCAACGGCAAGCAGTACAAGAGCTACCGCGGCATGGGATCCCTCGCGGCGATGTCGTCACGCCAGCGGCCGTCGTTCTCAAAGGACCGCTACTTCCAGGGCGAGACCACGAGCGACGACCAGCTGATCGCGGAAGGCATCGAGGGACAGGTCCCCTATCGAGGTCCGCTCGCGGCAGTCGCTCACCAGCTCGTCGGCGGCCTACACCAGTCGATGTTCTACGTCGGAGCGCGCACCGTCCCAGAGCTGCAGGAGCGCGGCAGGTTCATCCGGATCACGTCTGCCGGACTCAAGGAGAGCCATCCGCACGACATCCAGATGACTGTCGAAGCCCCCAACTACTCGGCGCGCTGAGCCGGCGCGACGTACCGACTTCTTCTAGGGACTCATGGACATCGAGATCGGCAGCGCGAAGCGTGGGCGGCGCGCCTACTCGTTCGACGACATCGCGGTCGTGCCGAGCCGGCGCACCCGCGACCCGGAGGACGTATCGGTGGCATGGCAGATCGATGCCTACCGGTTCGAGATCCCGGTGCTTGCCGCGCCGATGGACTCGGTGATGTCGCCACGGACCATGGTGGCCTTCGGCAAGGAGGGCGGTCTCGGCGTCCTCGACCTCGAGGGACTGTGGACGCGGTACGACGACCCGGAGCCGCTCCTCGACGAGGTCGCTGAGCTCCGGGGAGATGAGGCGACCCGCCGTCTGCAGGAGATCTACGCCGAGCCGATCAAGCCGGAGCTGATGGTCGAGCGGGTCAAAGACCTGCGCAGCTCTGGCGTCACGGTCGCCGGGGCGTTGTCTCCGCAGCTGACGAAGGAGCACGCCCAGTCGGTGATCAGGGCGGGCCTGGACCTCTTCGTGATCCGCGGGACGACGGTCTCCGCCGAGCACGTCTCCGGCAAGGCCGAGCCGCTCAACCTCAAACAGTTCATCTACGACCTCGACGTGCCGGTCATCGTGGGGGGCTGCGCCACCTACCAGGCGGCGCTCCACCTGATGCGCACGGGCGCGGCCGGAGTCCTCGTCGGGTTCGGCGGCGGCGCCGCGCACACCACCAGGACGGTACTCGGAATCGCCGTGCCGATGGCCACCGCGGTCGCCGACGTGGCGGCGGCCCGGCGTGACTACCTCGACGAGTCCGGGGGGCGATACGTCCATGTCATCGCAGACGGCTCCATCGGACGCAGTGGTGACGTCGCGAAGGCCATTGCCTGCGGCGCCGATGCCGTGATGATCGGCTCGCCGCTGGCGCGGGCCACGGAGGCACCCGGTCGTGGCTTCCACTGGGGAGCGGAGGCGCGGCACGCACTGCTACCCAGGGGCGAGCGCGTCGAGATCGGTATGGTCGGCACTCTCACGGAGATCCTGCACGGTCCCTCGTCGGTGTCCGACGGGACGATGAACATCGTGGGAGCCCTCAAGCGGTCGATGGCGACGACGGGCTACACCGAGCTCAAGGAGTTCCAACGGGTCGAAGTGGTCCTGCAGTGATCTGCGCACTGCCGCCCCCCGTTGCCGACGATCCGACGGTGGGACCGCTCGGGCGGCCCAGATGTCGGATCTTTGGGCAGTGACAGCGGCCCCCAGCCGCCAGGAGTGCGCCGCTCTCGATAAGTCGGACCCGCTGGCGTCGTACCGAGCCGAGTTCGTGATCGCGGATGAGTCACTGATCTATCTGGACGGCAACTCCCTCGGCCGGCTCCCGCGGGCGACCGTCGAGCGGGTCAGCCAGGTGCTGAGCCAGGAGTGGGGCGACGGCTTGATCGGGTCGTGGGGCTCGACATGGGTGGAGATGCCGACCCGTCTCGGCGACGCCATCGGCACCGGGCTGCTGGGCGCCGACCCCGGAGAGGTCGTCGTCACGGACAACACCACAGTCTCGCTGTACAAGGCGCTCAGTGCAGCGCTCGACGCTCGACCTGACCGCAGGACGCTCGTCATCGAGGAGGGGAACTTCCCCACGGACCGCTACGTCGTCGAGTCGCTGGCCCGGCAGCGCGACCTCGGTGTCCGCTGGATCGCAGAGCGAGGACCCGACCCGCTGACGGTCGATGACCTGGCCCGAGTCCTCGATGCCTCCGTCGCCGCGGTGGTGCTGTCCCAGGTCGACTACCGCACGGCGGCGCTGCTCGACATGACGACCCTGACCGCGCTTGGGAGAGAGGCGGGGGCGCTGACCGTCTGGGACCTCTGCCACTCGGTCGGAGCCGTTCCGATCGACCTACACGCCGCCGGCGTGGACCTGGCAGTCGGCTGCACCTACAAGTATCTCAATGCCGGGCCGGGAGCGCCCGCCTTCACCTTCGTGAGCTCTGCTCGTCGTGATGAGCTCGAGCAGCCGATCTGGGGCTGGTGGGGTCGCGCCGACATGTTCGACATGGGCGCCGGCTATCAGCCTCAGCCCGGCATTCGGTCCTGGCTCACCGGCACCCCCGGGGTGCTGTCGATGGCGGCGGTCGGCCCCGGCGTCGAGATGGTGGTGCGGGCGGGAATCGACGCGATCCGGCTGAAGTCCATGGCGCTCACGAGCATGGCCGTCGACCTGTACGACGACTGGCTCGCGGGTGTTGGAGTCAGGCTCGGTTCCCCGCGCCACCCGGAGCGACGTGGTTCGCACATCACGCTCAGCCATCCCGACGCCGAGCGGATCGCGATGAAGCTGGTGCGAGCCGGGGTGGTCCCGGACTTCCGCCGACCCGACGGGATCAGGCTGGGCCTGTCCGCCTTGACTACCAGGTTCGTCGACGTGTATGACGGCCTCGCGGTGCTGCGCGATGCCGTCACCGGCTCCCCTCGCTGAGATTCAGCCGGACGTCGTCCCGGCGCCGTCGGTCTCACCCACGAGCACATCGTCAGCCACCGTCGCAGCGTCGTTCGGCTCGTCGTCGAGTGGCTGGTCGATACGTGGTGCCGCCGATTCCGCCGCCACCTCCTTCAGCGCCTCTGGGATCGAGTGGGCTGCCTGGACGGCAGGGTCGGAGTCCTCGAGGACGGAGTCGTCGATCGTCGCATCGGCACCGGCGGCGGGCTCCCCGAGCGCATCGTCATCGAGGTCCGTCACCTCGGGCGGAGCTGACCCGAGCTGAGCGCTCGGGAATTCTTCCTCCTCGTCAGGAACTTCCTCTTGGATGTGGGTCTTGTGCTCAGAAACGTCTACCTGGGGCCGGACGTCGAGCTTGGGAGCCTCGGGGTCCGCCCACAGCTCCAGCAGACGATCGAGGTGGTCATCCATCGTCGTCAGGCTCATGGCCGACGCCCAGTAGTCGCCGGGCTGCAGCTCGCCCTCGACAAGCTGGCGCCAGATCTCGATCAGCCCATCCTTGTCGGAGGACTTGAAGACGAACGACGGGTTTTCGCCGCCGAGCTCCTTGGCGCCGCCGCGGTGCGACGTGATCAGGGGGACGCCGTGGGCGACCATCTCCGTCGCGACCTGCGGCAGGTTGTCCTCCCACTGGACCGGGATCATCCCGACGTCGACGCCGTCGAGGATCGTCTCCAGCTGCTCGTGGGTGTACCCGTCGAAGTGGACGATGTCGTGCATCTGGTCGGACAGCGAGATCAGCCGGTTCATCGTGTCCGGATCGGCCGTCTTGGCGCCGAGCACCAGCCGGATCCTCGACTTCAGCTCCGAGGGGCATGCCTCGAGGGCGTCGAGCAGGAAGTAGAAGCCCTTGTCGCGGCGCATGTAGCCGAGGTAGCAGATCGTCAGCTCGCCCTGCACCTGCAGCTCCTTGCGCAGCTCGGCTCTGGCGAACTGCTCAGCGGCGCGGGTGCCGGCGTAGGCGACGGCCATCATTCCCTCGTCGATGCCATGCGCCTTCAGGACGTCGAGGACGCGGTGCGAGGTCGCCAGGACCAGATTCACCTCGTTGTTGATCATGTTGACCCCCCGCTGGCGACGGGAGACGAACCGGGTGGCGAGGCTCAGCGAGACGGGCTCGACGGGGTTGACGGGGTTCTTGGCGATCTGACCGACGGAGCCTGCGCTCTGGCGGTTTGCCTGCAGCCTCTTGCGACGGCGAATCAACGCCGGACCCAGCAGTGGCGCCAGCAACGGCCGGCTGATGCGGGAGTATCGCCCGCTGCGCAGCTGGCCGTAGATCCGGTAGGCGAGTGCGTAGCCCTTGGTGTTGGGCGTGATGTTGGAGCGGCGCAGGACCCGCGAGACCTGGTGCGCCCGGAGCACCTCGTGCGGGTTCGGCAGGCTGGGGATGCAGGTCACGCAGTCGCGGCCTTTGTGGTAGTCGCTGCAGTGGACCCGCTCGTCCTTCCAGAGGTTCACCTGCGGGCAGACGACGTAGTAGTTGTGCGCATAGATCAGCACGCGGGTCTGCGGAGAGATCTCGTGGACGCGCAGGAAGGTGAACGGGATGCCTTCCAGTGAGTCGAACTGGATGACGTCGAACGGCCCGTGGCGGGCCAGGAAGTCGTGCCACACCTCGAGCATCTCGTCCTCGTCGAAGAGGTGGGCGGACCCGAACGCGTGGTGGCCGGGAGCGATCACAGTGGAGTTGACCACGGTGTAGGACTTCACGCGTGAGCCGTGCACGTTGATGGTCGGCTCGATGCGGATGCGCGGGTCCAGGAAGTCGTGCTCGAGTCCGGACGCCATCACGTAGATGTCGTGGTCGCTGCTGTCGGCGAGGTGCTCGACGAGGTTCCTCTCATAGATGCGGACACCCCCTCCGCGGCTCTCGATGTCGTCGTACTGCACCCAGTTGTAGAGCAGGATCTTCATTGGCCACTCACCTGTTCCATCGTCAGTCCGGATACGGGGACGGTGTCGTTCGAGCGGTCAGGGAGTGGGAAGTAGTCGTCGAAGTTCTTGTACCGACCTGGCTCGGTGTAGTCGATGATCTTGGCCCGCAGCTCGTCGTCGGGCCGGTCGGCGTAAAGGAAGTCGGCGAGCTCGTCGATGAGCTCGCTGGTGTGCGAAGCCGCCTTCTCGCTGCTGATGAGCAGGCAGGGACGCCGCGTGGCAAGGACGAAACCGGTGTTGGCATTGATGATCGCGTTCGTCTCGTGCAGCGACATCCTCCCGTTGCGCCGGATGAACTCGCCGTCCCACTGGGCACGGCTCAAGGCAGTGGCGACGACGTCGCGGTAGACGACGACGAAGAACGCGTTGCGCAGGGACTTGGACAGCACGGGCAGATAGGACGACGCCGTGGGGTACTTCCATCCCCAGACGTCGTAGTCCTGGTTACGCCGGGCGATGGTGGCCTTCATCTGGCCGAGCGGGCGGTTGTGGAACGCCTTGTCCTCGTTGTTTCCCTCCGGAATGTCGCCGAGGTACAGTCCGAGAGCGCGCAGGACGCCGGCGACCAGACTCGTTCCACCGCGCTCGACCCCGAACGTCACGTACGTGCGCTGTGGCGTGGGCTCGTCGATAGCGTTGAGCAACATGCTGGTCTTGTTGGTCGTCACCGGCTGCACCATCTGGTCCGTTCCGTTCCACGTGTTTGTCGGTGCCATCTTAAGGCACCGCGGGAACAGGGAGCGGCCACTGCCTGCACGCGGCGTACTTCGCTGGCTCACGGCGTCCCCCGTCGTCCTCCCCGGGACCTCGAGTGTTCGGCGCCGCGCCTGAGCGCCGATTGTGCCGCTGAATTACGAACCATGCCTGTTGCCCCGTCCCGAAATGATAACCGAGAAAGTCCGTTTTGTCAGACCCGGCCAGCGTGCCCATACCTGCTTTCTGGTGGCTCGGACGGAGCTGCCCGTACCCTCGACGGATGGCCGACCACCGTGACCTGCCGACGCTCGCAGCGGTGGTCCGCGAGGAAGGCGCGACCGCCGCCTTGGCGCTTGATCCCGCGCTGGTACGCCGCATCTGCGGTGCGGTCCTGGCCACCTCCGGCGGCTTCAGGACGACGTACGCGCCCTTCACCGGGCAGCCGCTGGCAGTCCTGCCGGTCTCGACCCCCGACGACGTCGTCACGGCTGCCGGCTGCGCTCGGGACGCGCAGGTCCGCTGGGCAGAGGTGCCGCTCCGCGCTCGCGCGGACATCCTGCTGTCCTTCCACGATCTGGTCCTGGAGCGCCAAGACGAGATCCTCGACCTGATCCAGTGGGAGTCCGGGAAGGCGCGGAGGCATGCCTTCGAGGAGGTGGCTCATCTCGCGTTGACGGCGCGTTACTACGCGCGTCGTGCGCTGCGTCTCGTTGGCCGGTCGCGCCGGCTTGGCCTCTACCCCGGTCTGACCCGCGTGGATCTGCTCCGTCAGCCGAAGGGTGTCGTGGGGGTGATCTCACCCTGGAACTACCCCTTCACGATGGCTCTGTGCGACGGTCTGGTCGCCCTTCTCGCCGGGAACACGGTCGTGCACAAGCCAGACCAGCAGACCACGCTGTCGGCCCTGACGGGTGTCGACCTCCTGCGGACCGCAGGCATGCCTGCAGACGCCTGGCAGGTGGTGTGCGGCGCCGGCCCGCTGATCGGCCCCGCGGTCGTCGACAACGCCGACTTCGTCTGCTTCACGGGGTCGACCAGGACGGGACGTGAGGTCGGCAGCCGCGCTGCTGAGCGGCTGGTGGGGACGAGCCTCGAGCTCGGTGGCAAGAACCCCATGCTCGTGCTCCGTGACGCCGACATCGGCCGCGCTGCCGAGGCTGCGGTCCGCGCGTGCTTCTCCTCAACGGGCCAGCTGTGCGTCTCGATGGAGCGGATTTACGTCGCAGAGCAGGTGTACGACCGGTTCATGGAGCTCTTCCTGGGAAGAGTCGAGAGGATGTGCCTTTCGACCGACTTCGACTACCGCGTCGACATGGGCAGCCTGGTCTCGAAGCGGCAGCTGGAAACGGTTGTCGCCCATGTCGAGGAGGCACGAGCCGGGGGCGCCCGGGTCCTGGTGGGTGGGCAGGCCCGGCCCGATATCGGCCCGTTCTTCTACGAGCCCACCGTGTTGAGTGGTGTCCGCCCGGGCATGGCGTGCTTCAGTGACGAGACGTTCGGTCCGGTGGTGTCCGTGTACCGGTTCGGCGACGAGTCGGACGCGGTCGCCCGCGCCAACGAGGGACGCTACGGTCTCAATGCCTGCATCTTCACGCGCGACGCGCGCCGCGGCCGGGCGCTGGCGGAGCGGATCCGGTGTGGCACGGTCACCGTCAACGAGACCTACGGGGCGGGCTTCGCGTCGATCGACTCGCCGATGGGTGGCATGGGCGGCTCGGGACTCGGCCGCCGGCAGGGTCCCGAGGGCATCCATCGCTTCACCGAGCCGCAGACGATCGCCACCCAGCGACTGCTGCCGATGCGTCCGGTGCTCGGCATGAGCGAGCAGACCTACGCCCGGGCGCTCACCGCCATGCTCAGGCTGATGAAACGGCTGCACCGGCCGTGAGAGATGACGACGGTCGCGCTGGGCGCTTCGACTACGACGTGATCGTCGTCGGCTCGGGCTTCGGCGGCTCGGTGACGGCTCTCCGCCTCACCGAGAAGGGCTACCGGGTCGGAGTGCTCGAGGCGGGGGCGAGATTCGACGAGTCGTCGTACCCGGCAACGTCCTGGGACATCCGCAAGTTCATCTTCGCGCCGGCGCTGGGCTGTTACGGCATCCAGCGTCTCGATGTCCTGCGCGACTGCGTCATTATGTCGGGCGCCGGCGTCGGAGGTGGCTCGCTCGTCTATGCCAACACGCTGTACGAGCCGCTCGAAGCCTTCTACACCGACCCGTCGTGGAGCTCCATCACCGACTGGCGGGCGGAGCTCGCGCCGTACTTCGACCAAGCCAAGCGCATGCTCGGAGTCATCACGAACCCGACTATGACGCCCAGCGACGAGGTGATGCGGGCGCTCGCTGACGAGATGGGTGTCGGCGACACGTTCCGGCTGACCCCGGTCGGGGTCTACTTCGGGGCGCCGGGGGAGGTCGCGGCGGACCCGTACTTCGGTGGCGCCGGGCCGCAGCGACGCGGGTGCCTCGAGTGCGGCGAGTGCATGACCGGCTGCCGGCACAACGCCAAGAACACCTTGCCGAAGAACTACCTCTTCCTCGCGGAGCACCTCGGCGCCGTCGTCCACCCGCTGACGACCGTCACTCGAGTGGCGCCGAGGGACGGCGGTGGGTACGACGTCACGACCGTGCCGACCGACGCAAAGATCGCTCGAGGGCGACGCTCGCGCGTGCTGACGTCGCCGCAGGTGGTGCTGTCGGCCTCGGCGCTCGGCACTCAGCGGCTGCTGCACAGGATGCGGGACGAGGGAAGGCTGCCGGCGCTGTCGCCGCGGCTCGGGCACCTGACGCGGACCAACTCAGAGTCGATCCTCGGCGCCGTCTCGCGAGACACGGCGGTCGACTACAGTCGCGGCGTCGCCATCACGTCGTCGTTCAACCCTGACGCACAGACGCACATCGAGCCGGTGCGCTACGGGACGGGCAGCAACGCCATGAGCTTCCTGCAGACGGTGCTGACCGATGACGACGGGATACACGAGCGTTGGCGCGTCTGGCTGCGCGAGCTGTGGCGGCAGCGGAGCGACGTTCGCGGCCTCTACAACCTCCGCCACTGGTCGGAGCGGACGGTCATCGCGCTGGTGATGCAGTCTCTCGACAACTCTCTCACCACCTACACCCGGCAGAGCCGGCTCACCCGACGGCGGCGGTTGACGTCTCGTCAGGGGCATGGAGAGCCGAACCCAACCTGGATCCCGATCGCGAACCAGGCGGTGCGACGGATGGCTCGCCTGGTGGACGGCATCCCGGGCGGCACGCTCGGCGAGCAGTTCAAGCGCCCGCTGACCGCGCACTTCATCGGCGGCTGCCCCATCGGCGAGACGGCGGAGACCGGCGTGGTCGACCCGTACCAGCGGGTGCACGGCTATCCGGGTCTGCACATCGTGGACGGCTCCGCGGTCGCCGCGAACCTCGGGGTGAACCCGTCGCTCACGATCACAGCGCAGGCCGAGCGCGCGATGGCGTTGTGGCCCAACAAGGGGGCGACAGACCCGCGACCTCCGCTCGGCTCGTCGTACCGGCAGGTCCGCCCCATGGCGCCGCTTCGCCCATCGGTCCCCGAGGCCGCGCCGGGAGCTCTGCGGCTGCCGATCGTCGCGGTCGCACGCCGCGATCGGCCGCAGTGCGGCCAGTCACCTGACACTTCTTGAGGTCTTCGGGTTTCCGCGCCGCAGGCCCGACTGATCTCGAGGGGCAAGGGTCGCCTGAACGACCCAAGATCCTCAGGTCCCGATGTCATGGCGTGGATTCGTCTCGGATCGCCGCGTCGGGGTGCCCCCCACCGCTGACGAATCGAGGCCACTCGGTGTAGCCGCGCAGCGGCGTCGAGCCGCAGCCGACGGATAGGCTAGCTCTCAGCTGGACTCGTCCGGCTCACCCGAAAGCGAAAGGGCGTCCAGTGGTCGTCGACCATGATCTCGTTCTCGTGGTGGACTTCGGTGCGCAGTACGCCCAGCTGATCGCTCGGCGGGTACGGGAGGCGCACGTCTACTCCGAGATCGTGCCGCACACCCTGTCGACCGCCCAGCTGCTGGCGCGGCGCCCCAAGGCGATCATCTTGAGCGGCGGGCCGCAGTCGGTGTACGCCGAGGGAGCGCCGCAGGTGGACGGCGCCGTCTTCGAGGCGGGCGTGCCGGTGTTCGGCATCTGCTACGGCTTCCAGGCGATGGCACAGGCCCTTGGCGGCGAGGTCCGTCGTACCGGCGTTTCGGAGTTCGGCAGGACGTCCGTCGACATCCAGACGCCAGGGACGTTGCTCGCCGACGTGCCCGGGCAGCACCGGGTGTGGATGAGCCATGGAGACGCGGTGGCGGTCGCGCCGACGGACTTTACGACACTCGCCACCAGCGCCGGCGCCGCCGTTGCCGCCTTCGAGTCCGTGGACCGCGGCTTCGCCGGGGTGCAGTGGCATCCCGAGGTGCTGCACACCGAGCACGGCCAGCAGGTGCTCGAGCACTTCCTGCTCGACATCGCCGGCTGCCGTCAGACGTGGACGATGGGCAACATCGTCGAGGAGCAGATCGAGGCCATCCAGCGTCAGGTAGGGGACAAGCGGGCGATCTGCGGCCTGTCCGGCGGCGTCGACTCAGCGGTTGCC
>JBBQKY010000063.1:0-13184 GCA_038327385.1 Propionibacteriales bacterium | reverse complement strand
GTCGCTCGTCGCGCACGAGATCAGGCCCGTCGGGGTGGGCGAGCTGCTGGCCCGGCTCGAGCAGCGCCGGCGCCTGCTCGCCGCCGAGGGTCTCTTCGACCCCGCCCGCAAGAAGGCGCTCCCGTTCCTCCCACGCGCGGTCGGGCTTGTCGTCGGTCGCAGCTCCGCCGCGGAGCGCGACGTCCTCGACAACACTCGCAAACGCTGGCCAGGCGTCGTCTTCACCGTCGAGTACGCCGCGGTGCAAGGCCATGACGCGGCCCGGCAGGTGATGGAGGCGATCGCCAGTCTCGACCGCGACGAGGCCGTCGACGTGATCGTGGTGGCGCGCGGCGGCGGCGCCCTGGAGGACCTGTTGCCGTTCTCGGACGAGGGGCTGCTCCGCGCGGTCGCCCGCTGCCGCACGCCGGTGGTGAGCGCGATCGGTCACGAGCAGGACCAGCCGCTGCTCGACCTGGTCGCGGATGTCCGGGCGTCGACACCGACCGACGCGGCGAAGCGAGTCGTACCGGACGTCCATGAGGAGACGGCCCGGATCGGTGCCGCCCGGGAGCGGGCCAGGTCCGCCCTTCGCGCCGCGATCGAGCAACAGCGCCGGGGACTCGACAACGTGCGGTCCCGGCCGGTGCTGGCCGACCCCTACCGGCTCTTCGACGACCACGCCCGGCAGCTCCACGAGATTCGGACGCGCGGGCGGCGAGGTCTGCACCAGCGCCTCGACCGTGAGACGCACGACCTCGGCCACCAGATCGCTCGCGTCCGGGGACTGTCGCCGCTTGCGACCCTGCGGCGTGGCTACAGCCTCCTGCAGAGCGCGTCAGGCGAGGTCGTTACCGACGCCGCCGACGTGTCCGCGGGCGACAGCCTGACCGCCCGGCTGGCTCGCGGTCGCCTGCAGGTCCTCGTCGAGTCCACCACGCCCGAGCAAGCGCCCTCCCAGGAGGCCTCATGACCGAGACCGCAAGTCCGCAGCCACCGGCCGGCGACCCTGAGCTCAGCTACGAGGACGCGCGCGACGAGCTCCTGACGGTCGTCCAGCGCCTCGAGACCGGCGGCGTGTCGTTGCAGGAGTCAATCTCGTTGTGGGAGCGCGGCGAGAAGCTGGCCGACATCTGTCAGCGCTGGCTCGATGGCGCGCGGGCCCGGCTCGACGCGGTTGCACGCCGAGACGACGCCTGACGCCACTGGTCATCGCAGAGCACGGGCGAAGGACACCAGCACCGGCTCACCGACCGTGCCGGTCACCACGGTGGTGACACCCGAGACGGTGTGCACCAGGGCGGTCTCGCCGCGGTCGCGGTTCGTGAGGGTGATCCACTGGGCGCCGGCGATCGTGACGGCCGGGCCGGGGGTCCGGGCGGGGGTGGAGGCGTCGATGAAGTCGGCTGCGGGACCGTTCCCCTCGTACAGGCCGATGAACTCACCCTCGGGCGTGACGAACCCCAGCTGCCACGTCTTGTTCGCTCCCGTGCTGTCCCAGCTCACACTGGTCGCGCGGAGGCCGGCCGGAACCGGGTCGGGAGCCAGCACCGCGAACGGCGCCTGCGCCCGGGCTGCTGTCAGCGCCGGCCCGTAGTCGACCGTCCGCGCCGGGTCTTCTAGCGGCCGGTGCTGGAACCAGGTGAGCCCCCAGACACCGGCGATCAGGGCGAGCACCGCGATCAGCGCGCCGAAGATGCCTCCCACGCTGCGCTGAGACCCCCGCCGCGGGGCCTCCACCGACGGTTGGCTCACTCAACCATTGTGCCGCCCGCCCCGGTCGACTCGCAGGCGCACGTCCTCTACCGCATTCACGGACCCTAGGGGGTGTTCGCTCCGCGAATGCGGTACGTTCTGGGCGTGCCGGTTTACAGACTCGCCGATTGCGCGACCCTCCTCGGCGTGAGCGACGACACCCTGCGCCGGTGGGCCGAGGCCGGGCGGTTCGAGACCTCGCGCACGACCGACGGGCATGCGGGCATCGAGGGCCGTTCGCTGGCCCAGCTGGCGCGTGAGGTGGCGGAGCTCCCCGCGCAGGGGTCCGACGCCGCCCGGAACCGGGTCAGCGCCCGGAACTCGCTGCGCGGCATCGTCACCGACGTCATTCGCGACAAGGTCATGGCGCAGGTCGAGATGTGCTGTGGCCCCTACCGGGTCGTCTCGCTGATGAGCCGGGAGGCGGCCGACTCCCTCGAGCTCGACGTCGGCGTCGTCGCCGTCGCGTCCATCAAAGCAACCAACGTCGTAGTGGAGGTCCCGTGAGGAAGCGTCTCGTGGCAGGTGCGGCAGCCGTTCTGGTCGTCCTGACGGCCAGCGCGGGTTGTAGCGGGAGCAGCAGCAAGACCAAGCTGACGATCTTCGCCGCATCCTCCCTCACGACGACCTTCACGACGTTGGAGGCACAGTTCGAGAGTCAGCACTCGGACGTCGACGTCGTGCTGTCGTTCGGCTCCAGTACGACACTCGCCGAGCAGATCACGGGGGGTGCACCCGCCGACGTGATCGCCACTGCCGACGACACGAGCATGTCCGTGGTTCAGGACGCCGGACAGCTGGCAGCGGCTCCCGCGAAGTTCGCCACGAACACCCTCGTCATCGCGGTTCCGGCCGGAAACCCGGGCAACGTCACGGGCGTCGCCAGCCTGAACAGCACCGACTTCGTGATGTGCGACGTCTCGGCGCCGTGTGGCGCGGCCGGCTCGCAGATGCTGACGAACGCCGGAGTGACGGCGAAGCCGAAGTCATTCGAGCCGGATGTCGCCTCGGTCCTGACGAAGGTGGAGCTGAAGGAGGCCGACGCCGGGATCGTCTACGTGACCGACGCGAAGTCCGCCGCGGACAAGGTGGATGCGGTGCCGATCCCGCCCGCGGACAACGTGACGAACTCCTACTACGTCGCCACCGTGAAGGGGGCCGACCAGGCATCGCTCGCGGCCGACTGGTTGACGCTGCTGACGTCTGCGGCAGGCCAGTCCGTGCTCGCGAAAGCGGGCTTCGGCGGCCCGTGACCAGCTCGGCCCGGGTGCTGGGCCGAGCGCCGGTAGCGCTCGTCGTTCCCGGCGTCGCGGCTGTCGCGGTGCTCGTCGTACCCATCGTCGCGGTCTTCGTCCGGGCACCGTGGAGCTCGCTGCCGCACCAGCTCTCGCGGTCCGGGGCCAGGACCGCACTGCGGTTGAGCCTCGAGACGACCCTCATCACGACCATGGTCTGCCTCCTGGTCGGCGTACCGCTCAGCTGGCTGCTTGCCCGCATCGACTTCCCCGGCCGGCGCCTGGTTCGCGCACTCGTGGCGCTGCCGCTGGTCCTCCCCCCGGTTGTCGGCGGTGTGGCGCTCCTGCTCGCGTTCGGGCGCAACAGCATTCTCGGCAGGGCGCTCGACGCCGTCTTCGGGGTTACGCTGCCGTTCACGACGGCCGGCGTCGTGGTCGCCCAGACGTTCGTGGCGCTGCCGTTCCTCGTGATCAGCGTCGAGGGAGCGTTCCGGTCGTCGGACTCGCGCTACGACGACGCTGCCGCGTCGCTCGGCGCGACGCGCTGGTACATGTTCCGGCGGGTGACGGTGCCGCTCGCCCTACCCGGGATCGTCTCCGGGGCTGTCCTCTGCTGGGCGCGGGCGCTCGGTGAGTTCGGCGCAACGATCACCTTCGCCGGAAGCTTCCCCGGGACCACCCGCACGATGCCGAGCGAGGTCTACTACGAGTTGCAGATCGATCCCGACGCCGCTATCGCCCTGAGTCTCGTCCTGATCGTGGTGTCCGTCCTGCTGCTGGTGCTGCTGCGGGAGCGCTGGTTGTCGGGTGTGCGATGACGCTGGCGGCGCACTTCGTCGTACGCCGCCCGGCGAACACCACGGCCGTCGACCTGGACGCTGAAGGCGGGGAGGTCGTCGGCCTCATCGGGCCCAACGGGGCGGGCAAGTCCACCACGCTGCGCGCCATCGCCGGGCTGCTGAACATCACCAGCGGGACCATCTCGGTCGACGGCCGCCTCGTCGCCGGCCCGCAGACCCACCTCCCCGCCCACCGCAGAAGGGTCGGCATGGTCTTCCAGGACCATCTCCTCTTCCCCCACCTCAATGTGGCGGCGAACGTGGCCTTCGGTCCGCGAGCGCAAGGGCAGCCGCGGCGCACCGCGCGAGACCAGGCACGGGTGTGGATGGACCGGCTCGGCCTCGACGAGCTCGCCGACCGGTTGCCGGGGCAGCTGTCCGGCGGCCAGGCGCAGCGGGTCGCGCTTGCCCGCGCCCTGGCCAGCAACCCACGGCTGCTGCTGCTGGACGAGCCGACCGCGGCTCTCGACGCGGCCACCGCCATGACGCTGCGGACGGATCTGCGCGACCACCTTCGCGCCTTCGCGGGAGTGAGCATCGTCGTGACCCACACGGCGCTCGACGCCATGATCATCGCCGATCGGCTCATCGTCATGGACGGCGGCGAGATCGTGCAGACAGGCGCACCGGCCGACATCGCAGCGCGTCCCCGTACGCCGCACGTCGCGGCTCTCGTCGGGCTCAACCTGGTCCGCGGCATGGCACGCGACGGGGTCGTCACGCTGACCTCCGGGGGCGAGGTCACCGCTGCCGAGCGGCTCAGCGGTCAGGTGTTCGCGTCCTTCTCGCCGTCGGCCGTCAGCCTGTACGCGGACCGGCCGGCCGGTAGCCCGCGCAACGTCTGGAGCGGTGCCATCACGACCCTGGCACCGCACGGCGACGCCGTCAGAGTCCAGGTGGCGTCCGAGCCGCCCCTGCTCGCAGACGTCACACCGGCCGCCCTCTCGGCCCTCCGGCTGCGGCCCGGTGACCAGGTGTGGGCGTCGGTGAAGGCAACCGAGGTCTCCATATATCCGGTGTAGGGCTGACTTGGTTACGATCAGCGCAACGCCAACCGAGGAGATTCCCGTGCCCACCGACGAGTCAGCCGACACGGCGGACGGCCTGTTTGCCCCACCCGCGAACGCGCCCGACCGCAACCTCGCGATGGAGCTCGTGCGCGTCACCGAGGCGGCTGCCATGGCGGCCGGGCGGTGGGTGGGGCGCGGCGACAAGAACGGCGCCGACGAGGTAGCTGTCAACGCCATGCGCGCGCTGATCGGCACGGTCGGCATGGACGGCGTCGTCGTGATCGGCGAGGGCGAGAAGGACTCGGCGCCGATGCTCTTCAATGGTGAGCATGTCGGAGACGGCAACGGGCCCGCCTGCGACGTAGCGGTGGACCCCATCGACGGGACGACGCTCGCCGCCAAGGGGATGAGCAACGCCGTTTCCGTCATGGCGGTCGCACCCCGGGGAGCGATGTACGACCCGTCGGCGGTCTTCTACATGGAGAAGCTCGCCACCGGCCCGGAAGCGGCGGACGTGGTGGACATCCGGCTGCCCGTGGCGGAGAACATCCGTCGTACGGCGAAGGCCAAGGGCGGGGCCAACGAGGACATCACGGTCGTCGTCCTGGACCGGCCCCGGCACCAGCGTCTTGTCGACGAGATCCGGGCGACGGGTGCTCGCATCAAGTTCATCAGCGACGGTGATGTCGCCGGCGCCATCATGGCCGCCCGCTCCGGCACCGGAATCGACCTGCTGATGGGGGTCGGTGGCACGCCAGAGGGGATCATCGCCGCCTGCGCCATGAAGGCTATCGGCGGCGTCATCCAGGGCCGGCTCACGCCGGTGGACGACGACGAGCGCCAGCGCGCGATCGACGCCGGGCACGAGCTGGGCAAGGTGCTCACCACCGGCGACCTCGTCGCCGGAGACGACTGCTTCTTCGTCGCCACCGGCATCACCGACGGCGAGCTGCTGCGGGGCGTCAGGTACGCCCACGGCGGCGCCATCACCCATTCCCTCGTCATGCGCTCGCGCAGCGGGACGATCCGGTCGATCATCAGCGAGCATCAGCTCCAGAAGCTGGCTCAGGTCAACGCCATGAACGTCAGTGCCTAGCGCCCCGGTGCGACGAAGCGCCGAGCAGCTGGCCCACCTCTCGAGCGGCATCGACATCTGCTTCCAGACTTTCGGGGATGACGGCGACCCGGCGCTCCTGCTCGTCATGGGCCTTGCTGGTCCCCTGATCTGGTGGGACGAGGAGCTGTGCAGCCTGCTCGCCGAGCGCCGGTTCTTCGTCATCAGGTACGACAACCGAGATGTCGGGCGGTCCACGAAGCTGCCCGGCGGCTCGGTGCGCCGGATCGGCACCATCTCCGCTGCGCTGCGCGGGACGCGGTCTCGACCGCCGTACACGATGAGCGACATGGCCGGGGACGCCGTCGGCCTGCTGGACCATCTCGGTGTGCAGCGGGCGCACGTCGTCGGCGTCTCCATGGGCGGGATGATCGCACAGACGCTGACGATCGAGCACCCGTCTCGGGTGCTCTCACTGGTGTCGATCATGTCGACGACGGGCGGACGGCGGGTGGGCTGGCAGGACCCTCGGCTGCTGCCGATGCTGCTGCGTAACCGCGGCTCCGACAAGGAGAGCTACGTCCGACAGTCGATGGTCGTCTCGAGGATGATCGGCTCGCCCGGCTACCCGAGCCTCGGCGAGGCGGAGGAGCGGGCGCTCGCCGGGGCGACGTACGACAGGGGGCTGAGCCCGGAGGGAGTCGTCCGGCAGATGCAGGCCATCCTGGCGCAGCCGAACCGGGCGCGGCGGTTGCGCGATGTCGCGGTGCCGGTGCTCGTCATTCACGGTACGGCGGACAAGATGGTGCACGTCTCGGGTGGCCGGGCCACCGCGCAGGCGACACCCGGCGCCGAGCTCCTGCTGATCCCCGGCATGGGCCACGACCTGCCACGCGAGGTCTGGCCCGCGATCGTCGACGGCATCGAGCGGACCGCCCACCGAGCCGCCCCCCGCTGAACTGCTGGCACGTCGGTCCGGCCCGCCGAGGTTCAGACGGGCTCGGCGATCGTCATCGCCAGGAGCTCGTCGAGCGCCTCACGGAGGTAGCCGATGAGCCTTCCGACGTCAGGAACCAGCTCCCGGCAGGCGATCAGCCCGAAGTCGAGCTGACCGTCGTACGAGAACAGCGTGATGTTGAGTGCACCGGTGAGGTTGCTGATCGCGGAGACCGGGTAGATGGCATCGACACGGGCGCCGGCGACGTAGAGGGGGAGCTGCGGCCCGGGGATGTTGGATACGAAGAGGTTGAACGGGAACGCGCGCACCGTCTGCATCTGGAAGATCGCCTTCGCTGCCAGCCCGGACAGCGCCGTCGGGATGGCGGCGGCGAGGTCCTGCAAGATGGTGGCCGGCACCGTCTCGAACTGCTCCTTGGCTGCCGCCACCGCCTCCCGGACAGCTTCGAGCCGCTCCCGAGGGTCGCGGATCTGGGTGGCCAGCTCGACCAGCATGACGGAGATCTGGTTCCCCTCTCCCGGCTCGCCGTCTGCTCGCACGGATACCGGAACCGCGACCACGATCGGGATGTCCGGAAGTCCGTCGTGGTCCAGGAGCCAGCGCCGAAGGATCGTGGCGCACAGGGCCATGACGACGTCGTTCACCGTCATGGCAAAGGCATTCTTGACCTGCTTGACCTCCTCCAGCGGCAGTGCACCGAACGCGAACCGACGGTGGGCGGTGATGTGCGCGTTGAGCGGAGTGGGCGGGGTGGTGATCCGGCGCCGGCCCGCTGTGTGTGGCCGACCCCCGGCGCTGGACAGGAGGGCGACCAGCGAGTCCCCCATCCGGCTGATCGTCTGAGCGCCTGGGATCAACGAGGCCCCCGGCAGGTCGGCCAGGTGTGGAAGGGCGCCCGGCAGGATCCGGATGGCGTCGAGCGGCTGCGTAGCCATCGAGATGAGGCCCTTGGCGAGCAGGTCGCCCGCCCCCGGAAGCGGCTCCGGTTCCCAGAACTCCGCAGGCGGCTCCACGAGGCGCGGCTCGACGGTCACGTCCATGATCGTCGCGAGGATCTCTGCGCCGGAGACACCGTCGATGGCCGCGTGGTGCACCTTGCTGTAGATGGCCTGCCGGCCGCCCACGAGCCGGTGGATGAGGTACAGCTCCCACAGTGGCCGGGTTCGGTCCAACGGGCGGGCATGGACGAGCGCCACCTGCTCGCCCAGCTGGGCTTCGTCGCCCGGCGCCGGCAACGAGATCTCCCGAAGGTGGAACTCGATGTCGAACTGCGGGTCGTCAACCCAGTAAGGCCTACCCAGCCCGAAGGGCACGGTGACCAGCCGCTGGCGGAACGTCGACACCAGGTGCAGCCTCGACTCGAGCACCGCCCGGACATCGTCGAGAGACAGCTCCTTGCCGCTACCTCCGGCCGGGTCGAGCAGGATCAGGCTCCCGACATGGCCCGAGGTGGTTTCGTTCTCGATGTTCAGGAACTGGGTGTCGAGCGAGGACAGCTGCTGCATCGCGCTAGTCTCTCGCACCGTCGTCGGCGCAGGGCGCGCGCGGTCAGTCGTCGTCCGTGGCGCCCCACGCCATCGGGAAGACCTGGAACCCAGCCCCGAATGCGCACCCCAGCCGGCTCCCCGTCTGGCGGGCGATGCCCTCCAGGAACTCGGCCGGGTCGAAGTCCTTCCACCCCAGGCCGTCGATGTAGGCCCGGTGGGCCCGCAGCGACTCCACCCCGTGGGAGAACGTCGCCGTCGTGTCGACCCCGTGGCGCCCCCGCCACGCCGCTGCCGCCCAGACCTGCCGTACGCCGCCCCACGGCTCGAGCCCGTCGCCGGCGAGCTGGTCGTTGAAGACCCAGCGGTTGCCGGCGTCACGCACGGCATCGAGGGTGGCCCGCCCCACGGCGATGTGGTCGACCTGGTTGAGCGGGCCCTCGTCGCCCCAGCGGTCGTCGAAGTTGTTGGTGATGACGATCTCGGGCTGGTGGCGCCGCACCGCCGCTGCGATCACCCGGCGTAGCGCAACGCCGTACTCGAGCACTCCGTCGGGTTGACCAAGAAACTCGACCTGGTCGACGCCAACGATGCGACACGACTCGCGCTGCTCCGCCTCACGCACCATCCGCGCCTCGTCCGGGTCCATCTTGTCGATCCCCGCCTCGCCGCTGGTGACCAGCGCGTACGTCACGACCTTGCCCTGGTCGGTCCACCGAGCGACCGCCGCAGCCGAGCCGAACTCCATGTCGTCGGGATGCGCCACGACCGCCAGCGCTCGCTGCCAGTCCTCGGTCAACGGCTTCAGGGGCGGCGGCGGCTCTGCTGTCATGGCTCAACGATCGGGCACATCGACGTTGTCGGCAAGACGACGCCGACGGACAATGGGACCCCCAGCCCATCCGTCCGAGGAGCCACATGTCCGACTCTGCCGTCGCCTGTGCGAAAACGGCGCGAGGGGAGGTCGTGCTCCGGCGCCGCCCGTGGGACGGCGAGCTCGAGCTGCGGGTCAACGGTGTCTTCGTCATGGACACGCTGGAGACAGCGACGGAGCGTGTACTGGCCACGCTCGCCATCGACTCACTCCGGGCTTTGCGGGGCGCCCTCGTCCCCGGTTCCCTTCGAATACTCATCGGCGGCCTCGGTCTGGGTTTCACCTTGCGGCAGTTCGCTCGAAGTCCCCTCGTCGACGAGATCATCGTCGCGGAGATCGAGCCGGCGCTTGTGCAGTGGCACCGCGCGGGACTGGTTCCGCACATGGTCGAGATCCTCCATGACCCCCGGGTCGCGGTCAGGGCCGTCGACGTTCGCGACGAGATCCGCAAGCGGGCCGACGGGTCTCTCGACGTCGTCGTGCTCGACGTGGACAACGGACCAGGCTTCCTGGTGTACGACGACAACGCCTCTCTTTACCAGGACGGGTTCCTCGCGCGCTGTCGCCAGGCATTGGCGCCGGACGGGAAGCTGGTGGTGTGGTCGGGTCACCGCGCACCCGACCTGCACGACTCGCTCCGGCTGGTCTTCGGCAGCGCGGAGCAGCACGCGATGGCCGTTACTCTCGGTAGCCGCGTCGACCACTACTACGCCTACGTGGCCCCGGCCCGCCCCGACGAGGAGGGGTCATAGCCGCGCCGCTGACGATCCGGCCGGGCGTCGTGGTGCCGAGTGGCGAGCTGAGGTGGCGCTTCTCGCACGCAGGTGGCCCCGGCGGGCAGTCCGTCAACACCTCCGACACCCGGGTCGAGCTCAGCCTGGACCTCAGCACCTCGACGGCGTTCACGGCCCTGCAGCGGGAGCGGGCGTTGACGCGGCTGGGCTCGCGCCTCGTCGACGGCCTCATCACGGTCACTGCGTCAGAGCACCGCTCGCAGCTACGCAACCGGGCGGCGGCCATGGATCGCCTGGCGCGGCTGCTACGCGCGGCGATAGCGGCGCCACCCCCGCCGCGGCGCAAGACGGCTCCGTCCGCCGGCTCGGTACGGCGCCGGCTGGACGCAAAGCGACGGCGCGGCGAGGTCAAGCGGGGCCGGCGGACCACCGACGGTGAGGCCTGACAGCCGCCGGGAGTGTGGCCCGCAGGTCGTCGTACCGTATGGCCATGACCGACGAGCCGAGGTTCCGCACCGAGCACGACACGATGGGCGACGTCCAGGTCCCTGTCGACGCGCTCTGGCGGGCGCAGACGCAACGCGCGGTCGAGAACTTCCCCATCTCGCACCGCCCGCTCGAGCCCGCCAACGTGCGAGCCCTCGGTCTCGTCAAGGCGGCAGCGGCACGGGTGAACGGGCAGCTGGGCATCGTCCCTGCGGAGATGGCGGCCGCGATCGAGCGAGCCGCACTCGAGGTCGCCGAAGGCGACCACGACGACGAGTTCCCCATTGACGTCTTCCAGACCGGGTCGGGAACCTCCAGCAACATGAACGCCAACGAGGTCGTCGCGACTCTCGCGTCCCGGGATCTCGGCAGCGCCGTTCACCCGAACGACCACGTCAACGCCAGCCAGTCCAGCAACGACGTCTTCCCCACGGCGGTGCACGTCGCGGCCGCCCAGGCCGTCGTGGCGGAGCTGCTGCCCGCTCTGATCCGGTTCGCGGAGTCCCTGGAAGCCAAGGCCGACGAGTTCTCCCAGGTGGTGAAGGCCGGTCGGACGCATCTGATGGACGCCACGCCGGTCACGCTCGGTCAGGAGTTCGGGGGCTACGCCGCACAGATCCGGCTGGGGATCGAGCGGCTCGGCTCGGCCCTGCCGCGCCTCGCCGCTCTCCCCCTCGGCGGCACGGCGGTCGGCACCGGCATCAACACTCCGGCCGGGTTTCCCGGGCGGGTCATCGAGGTTCTGGTGGAGCTGACGACCCTGCCGCTCACGGAGGCGGACAACCACTTCGAGGCGCAGGGCAGCCGTGACTCCCTCGTCGAGACCAGCGGTCAGCTTCGCACCATCGCCGTCAGTCTCTACAAGAT
The DNA here is from genome assembly GCA_038327385.1 of Propionibacteriales bacterium. Lineage (GTDB taxonomy): Bacteria > Actinomycetota > Actinomycetes > Propionibacteriales > Nocardioidaceae > JAWWPG01. The sequence goes on along the minus strand of JBBQKY010000063.1, from coordinate 1,909 downwards.
CTGTACGGATCTGCGCTGGATGGGCTCGGGGCCGCGCGCCGGGCTCGGCGAGCTGCGGCTCCCCGACCTGCAGCCCGGGTCGAGCATCATGCCCGGCAAGGTCAACCCCGTGCTCCCCGAGGCGGCGTCGATGGTGTGCGCTCAGGTCATCGGGAACGACGCGGCCATCGCGTTCGGTGGCGCGGCGGGAAACTTCGAGCTCAACGTGATGATGCCGATGATGGCCAGCAACATCCTGCAGTCGATCCGGCTGCTGGCAAACGTGTCGCGGCTGCTCGCGGAGCGATGCGTCGACGGCATCGAGGCGGACGTCGAGCGCTGCCGCGAGCTGGCCGAGTCGTCACCGTCCATCGTTACGCCACTCAACCGCTTCATCGGCTACGAGAACGCGGCAGCCGTCGCCAAACGCGCGCTCCGCGAGCGCCGTACGATCCGCGACGTCGTGATCGACGAAGGGTACGTCGACTCCGGTGCCCTGACCGAGCAGCAGCTGGACGACGCCCTCGACGTGCTCTCCATGACGCACCCGTAGTCGGGAGCGCCCGGCTCAGTACCAGTTGTGGGACTGCCAGAACGCCCATGCGCCGCACGGTGAGCCGTAGCTCTGGCGGATGTACCAGAGGCCCCACTTGATCTGCGTCGTCGGGTTGGTGGACCAGTCGCTGCCGAAGGCCGCCATCTTCGACGCCGGCAGCGCCTGGGGAATGCCGTAGGCGCCCGAGCTCGAGTTCGCCACGTAGGGGTCCCAGTTGCTCTCGCGTGTCCAGACGGCGTCGAGGCAGGAGAACTGACCGCTGTCCCATCCATAGGAGGGCAGCATCGACAGCGCTATCTGCTGGGGGGAGGCCGGTGGGACCGACGTCGTCACCGAGCCGCCGACGTCCTGCTTGCGCACCGGGAGGGCGGCGGCTTTGGTCGCGCGCTGCTCGCGCCGCAACGGCGGGCGGATCTCGGAGCGGCTGACCTGGTGCGCACTGGCGCCGACGTGGTCCGCGATGAGGGACTGAGCCTGGCTCGGCAGGGCAGGCGTGTGTGCGCGCGTGTGCGGTGCAGACGAGGCCGTCACCGTGGCTTCGGGGCCGATGCCCAGCACACCGATGCCCGCAGCGACGCCGGCGCTGCCGAGGACGAGAGCCTTTCGTGCCGGCGCCGAGCCGGGGAGCATTCGCGCGGCGTCGCGGGCCAGCCGGCCGGCACTGCGCCTGACGGACCGGGGAGCCCGGTGACGGGCGGCGCCATGCCTAGCGGGCACGCAGCATCACTTCTCCAAAAGGGGTGGGGGGACGCGTTCACCCTGCTGTAAAGCCGCGGTCATTTCAAATCGGGAGCCGCGGATGTGACGCGGGCCATGCCGAAACCGGTCGATACCACGACGTCCGCCTGCCTTCGCACTGTCTGCGCGGGTTCAGGCGGACGCTGTGGGTACGACGAGAGGCGGGTCCTACAGCCCGACGGTGAGGTTGTCGCCGGAGGCGGGGTCGAAGAGGTGCATCTTTGACGAGTCGACGTAGATCTCGGCCTCGTCGCCGGAGCGGATCCGACTGGCCGCGTCGAGTGACACGACGAGCTGCGTCCGCAGGGTCTCGCCGTCGAGGTCCTTCTCGAGCTGCTGCAGCTGCTTCTGGACCTCGGGCGGCGCCTCGAACGGGATGTAGGCGTACGCCTGGCTGCCGAGCCACTCGGTCACGTCGACGGTGGTGCGGAACGTGGAGCCCTCGCCGACCTTCGCGGCGTCCATCACCGCGGCGTCCTCGAAGTACTCCGGGCGGATGCCGGCGATGAGCAGCCCCGAGTCGGCGACCTTGGCGGCCTTGTCGGCGGGGATCTTGACGGTGCCGAACGGCAGCTCGACAGCGTCGCCGCGAACGGTAGCCGGCAGGAAGTTCATCGGTGGTGAGCCGATGAACCC
>JBBQKY010000062.1:0-13359 GCA_038327385.1 Propionibacteriales bacterium | reverse complement strand
CTCGGTGAAGTACGGCGTCTGCCGGTCGACGAAGAACTCCTTCAGCACGACGTGCCCCATCGCCATCGCCAGCGCGGCGTCGGTGCCCGGCCTGGCGGGCAGCCACTCGTCGGCGAACTTCACGTTGTCGGCGTAGTCGGGTGCCACCGCGATGACCTTCTGGCCGCGGTAGCGGGCCTCGGTCATCCAGTGCGCATCGGGGGTGCGGGTGACCGGGAGGTTGGAACCCCACATGATCAAGTAGCCGGCATTCCACCAGTCCCCCGACTCCGGGACGTCGGTCTGGTCGCCGAATACCTGCGGGGACGCGACCGGCAGGTCGGCATACCAGTCGTAGAAGCTCAGCATCGAGCCGCCAATCAGGTTCACGAAGCGTGCACCCGACGCGTGCGACACCATCGACATCGCCGGGATCGGCGAGAAGCCGGCCACCCGGTCGGGACCGTACTTCTTGATGGTGTGCACATGCGCGGCGGCGACGATCTCGGCTGCTTCGTCCCAGGTGGCGCGTACCAGGCCGCCCTTACCGCGGGCGGACTTGTAGGCCTTCGCACGCTGCGGGTTCTCCACGATGTGCTCCCAGGCACGCACCGGATCACCGCCGTGCTGGGACTTCGCCTCGCGGAACATCTGCAGCAGAACCCCGCGCACGTAGGGATAGCGGACCCGGGTCGGCGAGTAGGTGTACCAGGAGAATGCCGCGCCTCGCGGGCAGCCGCGAGGCTCGTACTCCGGGGAGTCCGGGCCGACCGACGGGTAGTCGGTCTGCTGGGTCTCCCACGTGATGATCCCGTCCTTGACGTAGACCTTCCACGAGCACGACCCGGTGCAGTTCACGCCATGGGTGGAACGCACCACCTTGTCGTGGCTCCACCTGTCCCGGTAGAAGTCGTCGGCCTCCCGGCCACCGACCTTCGACAAGGTCCGCAGGTCCTCCGAGACCGTGCCCCGGGTGAAGAACCGGCGGCTCCGCACCAGTGCATCAGCCAGGGGGCCATCCATGCCGATGTTCTTGCTCAATGCGCTTCCTGTCCTTGTGCGGTGCGGCGGACGACGGTCAAGGTGAGCACGAGCGTGAGGGCTGCTGTGATCGACAGCATCCACAGGCCGATCGCGTAGGAGTCGGTGCGACCGTAGACGTAGCCCATGATCAGCGGGGGCACGAATCCGCCCAGACCGCCAGCGGCTCCGACCAGTCCTGTCACTCCCCCGACCCGGCTGGGGTCGGTGACCGTGGCGATCAGTGCGAAGGTCCCACCGCTGCCCGCTCCGAGGGCCGCAGCCATGGCGAGGAACGCGACGGTGCCGACGCCGTCGAGCGGAGGGGTGCCCGCCGAGATCGCGGCGCCGACGATCACCACGGCGTACGACGCCGCGAGAACCGGGATCGCTCCGAACCGGTCGGAGAGCCAGCCACCGATCGGTCTCATGATGACTGCGACGAGCACGAAGCCGGCCATCCGGTTGGCAGCATCAGCCGCGGTCAGGCCGTGAGCAGTCTTCAGGTACGCGGGAAGGTAGACGGAGAAGGCGACGTAGCCGCCGAAGGCGACGGCGTACAAGATGCAGGCCTGCCACGTGATCGCAAGCCGGGCGTTCGCGTTCAGCCGGCTCGCGAGGCTGGTCGTCGGCACCACGCGCCCCGGTGCGTCGCGCAAGAAGACCCCGGCAAGGGCGGCGTACACCGCGAGCACGACTGCGGTGATCAGGAAGGGAGCACTCTCGCCCGGGTGGGTGAAGAGCTTGACGGTCGTCAGCGCACTGATCGCCGTGCCCCCCATGCCGGCGCCAAAGATGCCGATGGCCAGGCCCCGGCGCTCCGGTGGGAACCATGCGTTGACGAACGGGACACCGACCGCAAACACCGTGCCGGATATGCCGAGAAAGAACCCGCCGACGAGCAGGAGGGCGTACGAGTCGAGGGCGAAGAACGCGATGAACAGGACCGGAAGGATCGTCACGGCGGAGATGATCGGGAACATGATCCTGCCGCCGTAGCGATCGGTCAACGCTCCGGCCACGATCCGGCCGAGCGACCCCACCAGCACGGGCACCGCCACCAACAGGGCGACGTCCGACTCGCTCAGGGCGCCGAGCGCGCCGGAATCGCGGAACATCGGACCGAGGGGGCTGATCAGCGCCCAGGCCCAGAAGTTGACGGAGAAACCGATCGTGGCCAGCGCCAGCATCAGCCCCGGCGATCCGGCTCGTGTCGCCGCGTTCGAGCCGATACCCGACTCTGTCGTGCTGGCCGCTGGGACCACGAGGTGCTCCTCCCTTGCGTCACCTCTTTGGCGAGGACGCCTTGCCACTGTGGCAGAGTCCCCGAGCTTCCGTAACCGTCGACGCGGGCGCAAACGCTCCCGCCCTCAACTCATTGGCCGCATGCTGGGTGCCGTCCTCAGGCCGGTCGCATTGCACTGGCGCTTCAGGACGACGTATCGGCGCGAGCGGAGAGGTCCACCAGCCCACCCACAGCGCGGTCGACGTCAGCGACGGCCCAGTCCAGAGCAGCGTCGCTGTCCGCGGAGCCACCAATGCCGACGACGATGGTCTGGTTCCCGATGGTTCCCATGCACCCGACGCTGCGCCCCGAATCGGCCGGCACTCAGAAGCAAAGGCCCCTAACCGAACCGCCGTAAGTCCCGTCGATGTGCTTGGCGTCATCCGACAACGGTCGGGGCGGTCGGAGCGGCGAGGGTTCAGCCAGCGCCGCGGCTGGGTGCCGCCGGTTGGAGGAGTCCGGTGACGCCACCGCGCTAGGCGCGGGCCCGCTCGTGCTCACCGGGGGGACCGGACTGGTGATGTCCTTGACGTAGAAGCTCGCGCGAACCACGACCGTGAACTGGCGCCGCTTCAAGCCCCAGTCCCTTATTGGCCAGGCGCCAGTCGCACAGCGCCTGACCGGCACGTCGAGGTACTCGGAGAGCATCCTGGAGCACTTCACCACAAGGCCCGAGCCCGCCGCCGGGCCCCGGCCTGGATCGAGGTGCGCCGGTGGTGTAGCGCACGTCGTCCTTGATTCCCCTCGATGGCCCACTCAACATCGCCCTCGACTGCCGTGATGGTTGGCGGGCAAGATCGCCGGTCCGGGCATCCAGGCGGCTCGCACTGCTCTGCGGCCTTGATGAAGTCATAGGCGGTATGACGGCCCTGTTGTGTTGGGAGGTGATTGTTGGTCCGGACCCGTCGACTTCATCTTTCACCACGCCAGCTCCGCTACGGCGCGTCTGGAGAACAATGATGTCGAACACCCACAATAGGACGGACTCGAAGGCGCCGATCCACCTGTGCCCCACCAGGAGGTGATGAGTCTGCGTCATGGATCCGCTTGGTGGAACAACGGGACCGGGTCCTAGGCAATTGCTGAAACCGTGTTCGATCACCATGATTCGGACGCCACCGTCTGCAGCTGTGCTACGGCCGTGCTCAGCGCGAGCCTACGGCAGCAGCGTCCGCTTGAACGTGAAGCTGGTGACTCCGGCGAAGGAGGCGTACCAGGCCGCGAAGGCGGTCGCGAGTCCGACGTACCCACCAAGCTTGGTCAAGCCGTCGGACGTCGCAAACTCCCCGAAGGCCAGCAGCAGGAACGTGAGCGTCAACAGAGCGAAGACGGCCAGCACGGCACCGCTGACCCGGGTGGCAGCGACAGTCATGTACGCGGTAAAGATGCCCCAAGCAAGCAGGTAGACGCCGACGCCGTTCGCAGCATCGGACGCGCTGGCACCGCTGAGGTCGGTGTGACCCGTCAACCACCAGAATGACAGCCAGAAAGCGCCGTAGGAGCAGAACGCAGTCGAGCCGAATGTGTTGCCCTTGGCGAACTCCCACAAACCGGCGGCAAACTGCCCTATCCCGCCATATGCCAGGGCGAGGCCGAACACGACGGGTTCTACGGTGTCGGACAGGAACCCGGCATTCACGCAACTGAGGACGAAGGTCGTAAGCGCGAAAGCCGCCAACCCCAGCGGCGCGGGGTCGGCGATGTGGGACCCGGCCGGGAGTGGAGCCTCGTGATGGACAGCCGGACCTTGGGTCTGTGACATAGTGCTCCTCGGGCTCAGGTGACCGCGCCGACCGGTCGGCCTTTGCGTCACGTTAGACGGGTCAGGATCCTTTCGCGACCACGACGCCTCCGACCGGAAAAGCAGGCGTGCTCGTCGCGCCCGTGGGTTACATGTAAAGACCGCCGTTGACCGAGTAGACCTGTCCGGTGATGTACCCGGAGTCGGGGTCAGCGAGGAACTCCACCACGCGGGCGACTTCGTCGGGCTCACCCAGGCGCCCAACGGGGATCTTTGCGATGACGCCATCCATGACATCCGAAGGCACGGCGGCGGTCATGTCGGTCGTGATGAAGCCGGGGGTCACCGAGTTGACAGTGATGCCCTTGCGGGCCGTCTCCTGGGCGAGGCTCATCGTGAGCCCGAACATCCCCGACTTGGCTGCGGCGTAGTTAGCCTGACCGATGTTCCCGGATGAGCCGATCACCGAGCTGATGTTGATGATGCGGCCGCTCCGCCGGTCCAGCATGTGCTGGAGGGTTGCATGGGACAGGTAGAACGCGCCTGACAGATTGACCTGGACCACCCTGTCCCAGTCCTCGGCGGACATCTTGCGCACCGTCTTGTCGATCGTGATCCCGGCGTTGTTGACGAGGATGTCGAGGCGGTCGTGCTGCTCCATCACCTCGCTCACGACGCGTCCGCAGTCCTCGCTGGAGCCGATGTTGCCTTGGTGGATGCTGGCACTCCCGCCTAAGCTCGCAAGAACTCGTTCGGCGGTGTCCTTGTCGCGCGAGTACCCGGCCGCGACTGTGACACCGCGTGCGGAGAGTCTCTGGCAGATCGCCAGACCTATGCCTCTGACCCCGCCGGTGACGAGGGCCACCTGTCCCTGCATGTCAGCCATGTCAGTTCCCGCTTTCGCTTGCCGTCTTGTAGGGGTATGGGCCGATCAGGCCGGGACTCGGATGAGGAGGGCATCGCCCTGACCTCCACCGCCGCAGAGACCCGCGGCGCCGATCCCTCCGCCGCGTCGTCCGAGCTCGAGCGCGAGGTGGAGGACCAGCCGAGCGCCTGACATGCCGACGGGATGCCCCATGGAGATCGCACCACCGTTGACGTTGACGTTGTCGGGGGTCAGACCAAGGTCACGCATGGACTGGATCGCCACCGAGGCGAATGCCTCGTTGATCTCGAAGAGGTCGATGTCGTCCGTGGTGAGGCCCTCACGCCTGAGAGCCTTGGTGATGGCGTTGGACGGCTGGGACTGGAGCGACGGGTCGGGTCCGGCGACGACACCGTGAGCGCCGATCTCGGCGAGGACGGGAGCTCCTAGCTTCTCCGCCTTGGCCCGGCTCATGACCACCACCGCACAACCGCCGTCCGAGATCTGCGATGCAGAACCGGCCGTCACCGTGCCGTCCGCCGCGAACGCGGGGCGCAGCTTGGCGAGTGTCTCCGCGGTGGTGTCCCCCCGCACGCCTTCGTCGCTGGAGACGATGATCGGGTCACCTCGGCGCTGGGGCACTTCGACGTTCACGATCTCGTCGTCGAAGAGGCCGTTCTTCGCCGCCTCGGTGGCGCGCTGGTGCGACTGTGCGGAGTAGGCGTCCTGCTCCTCGCGGGTGATCCCGAGCTTCGCGTTGTACTGGTCGGTGGCGGCACCCATGCCCATCAGGTCGAAGGCACAGAACAAGGCGTCGTGTGAGGTCGAGTCGACGATCGAGCTGTCGCCGTACCGGTACCCCGCCCGTGCTCCGGGAAGCAGATAGGGACCGTTGGTCATGGACTCCATGCCTCCGGCGACGACTATGTCGAACTCGCCGGCCCCGATCAGCTGGTCCGCGAGCGCGATGGCGTCGAGCCCCGAGAGGCACACCTTGTTGACGGTGAGGGCGGGCACCACCATCGGTATGCCCCCTTTGACGGCCGCCTGCCGCGCGGTTATCTGCCCCGCTCCCGCCTGGATGACGTGTCCCATGATCACGTAGTTGACCTGCTCGCCCGAGATGCCGGCTTTCTCCAAGGCGCGGGAGATGGCAAGGCCACCGAGGTCGACGGCCTGCATACTCTTGAGGGCTCCTGAGAGCTTTCCGATCGGCGTACGCGCGCCGCTGACGATGACGGATCCTGGCATGAAACCTCCGAAAGCGGATGGGCAGCAGACGAGCCGACGTTGCTCCTCGGCCCGCACGCTCAGCCACCAACGACCACCCAACCGTCGAATAGACGGTCACGGCTTGCCGTGGGTACGACCTGGTGCCCAGCCTCTTACAAATGCTCACCTCGCGCAATGGCGGTGCAGGCATTCTTGACGCAAATCGCCCGATGGTCGAGTACCGGAGCGCCGGGTCGGCCGCTCAGCCGCTCGACTGCAACGCGATAGGATCGCCGATCTCGTCGTCGATCGTCCGCACCTCGCAGGAGGACCGAATGGCCACCGTGCCGGACCAACCATCGCGGGCAACAGCAGTGCCCGGGTCTGTCGGGGCGATGCTGTTTGACGCGGTCAGAGCCCAAGAGCGTGCCCTCGAGATGGGTCAGGGCTGGTCAGAAGATGTCCTGGCAACTCTCAAGGAACAGGCAGCCAGCTACGCTGCTCTGCTCCACTCTGTCGACGCGTCGCTGCGGGCGATGGAGCAGGCGGTTAAGAGCCAGGCAGAAGCCACCAAGGCCCTGGCCGAAAGTCTCGAGGCCTCACGCAGGGTCGTCAGCACCGCCATGAGCTCCCAACAACACAGCGTCGAGCGGGTGGAGACCTTCGTCGGGGGCGTGCTGGACGCCGTCAGCGGCCAGCTCCAGACCATGCGGACGCACATGGAGGTAGGCCAGGGAATGCTTGCCGACCCGGGTGCCGCGCCGAGCAAGATGTTCCTCCAGATGACCCAGGACTGGATGGATGCCTACGGCCAGCTTCTCGAGGCCACGTCCACGACGTCTCGACGCGAGAGCAAGAGCTGAGCCTTCGGCGGTTACGCCAGCTTGCAGGTCTGAGCAATGACACTCGGCCCGGGGGTTCCTCGCAGCTGGTGACCCCGGCCACAGCACCCAGGCCTGCTTGACATATCCAGCAGATTGCGTACTATTTCAATCACAGCAACACCAACGAACACGCAGTCCATGCGGAGGAGAAGCACATGACCATCCAGGACCAGTACACGAGCAGCATTCGTCAGGCCACGGAGACCTGGGCGGGAGTAACCGAAGCGTTCACGGACAACGTCCAGAAGGCATTCGCGCAGTCCGGGAGCCCATTCCAGCTCATCGACCCCAACGCGGCTATCGACCAGGTCTTCGACTTCTGGGAGAAGACGCTGGAGGTCCAGCGTGGCGTCGCCAAGCAGGTCGTCGGCGTCAGCGTCGCGGCCGCTGAGAAGGTCCGCACCCAAGCGGAGTCCATCGGCACCGTCGTGCGCGAGCAGGGCGAGTCGGTCACCCAGGCCGTGCGTGAGCACGTCGAGTCAGCCCAGCAGGCAGTTCGCGAGCAGGCCGTCAAGAAGTACGACGAGCTGACCAAGCCCGAGCTGCAGGAGGAGCTGGCCAGCCGCGACCTGCCCAAGACAGGCAATGTCGACGAGCTGCGCGAGCGGCTCGTGGCAGACGACCAGAAGTAACCCTTCGAATCACGCGACGACCGGACCGGGCGCCAGGCGCCTGGTCCGGTCGTCGTCGTCTCACCGCCGAAGGAGCTGCTCGACACGAGGCGACAGCCCCGGGACTTCGCCCCGGCCGCACGACGCGGAGGCGAGGACCAACCGCGTGATATACTCCCCTTACCATCCTCTGGGATGGTGAAGGGATGGCTATGTCGGAAGCTGAGAAGACCGAGAAGGTCACGGTCAACGTTGGACTGGTCGACCTGGGGCAGATCGACCTGCTGGTTCAGGAAGGGTTCTATGCCAACCGGACGGATTTCCTGCGGACCGCCATGCGCGGACAGCTTGCCGTGCATTCCGATGCCCTCGCCCAGACGGTGGCGCGTAAGACACTCGTCCTAGGAGCCCAGCACGTGACGCGAGCGGAGCTGGAGAGGCATCGAGCGGCGGGCTCGAAGATGCAGATACGGGTCCTCGGGCTGGCGACCATCGCGGCCGACGTCTCGCCTGAGCTGGCGGCAGCGACCATCGACTCCGTCGAAGTGCTCGGCGCCTTCCGAGCCGGTGCGGCCGTGAAGTCCGCGCTGGCGGAGCGCACCCTGGGCAGCCGCCGGTGACGCGCCTGACGAACCACTAACACGGACAGATGTATCGGTACCGAATGCCAGGAAAGGGAGCAGATGAACGACGACCAGCAAACGCGGATGGCGGAGGCAACCCGGCTGACCCAGGCGGGGCGACTGAGTGAGGCCACCGCCACCATCCAGCGGACGCTGGGCGGTCACCAGGCACCGTCGACACCTGCCCCCGCACCCCCCGCGCGAAAGCGAGTGCTCGCAAAGCTGCGGCGCCCCGGAACACCGCGCATCGTCGAGCCCCAGGAGGATCCTCCCTCCGCGTCGGAACGCTTCCTCGACGCTTCCCATGCCAGCGCGGACGGCGAGCGACGGTACAAGCTCTACGTGCCCTCCCACTACGCCGGAGCACCCCTGCCTTTGGTGGTCATGCTGCACGGGGGCACTCAGGATGCGCAGGACTTCGCAGCAGGCACCCGCATGAACACGCGGGCCGACCGGGAGTCCTTCCTCGTGGCATACCCGGAACAGTCGGCCGCGGCGAACCACATGAAGTACTGGAACTGGTTCCAGCCCGCACATCAGCGTCGAGGGGGCGGGGAGCCCGCTCTGATCGCCGGAATCACGCGCGACATTCTCCGCGATTGCGCCGTCGACGCCGACAAGGTCTACGTGGCCGGCTTCTCGGCGGGCGGAGCCATGGCCGCGGTCATGGCGGCGACGTACCCCGATCTGTACACCGCCGTCGGCGTACACTCCGGCCTGGCCTATGCGGCGGCACACGACGTGAACTCAGCCTTGTCGGTGATGAAGCAGGGACCGTCTCGAGACGTTCGGCTACCGGGTGATGCCCTTCCGCTCATCGTCTTCCACGGCGACCGGGACCAGACTGTCGACCAGGTGAACGCGGGTCGCCTGGTGCAGCAGTGGCGATCGGTCACAGCAGGAGGCGCCTTGTCCGAGGCGTCGAAGGTGCACCAGAGGCAGGTGCAAGGTTGCCGGGCCTACACCCGACTGGTGTATCCAGCACGTGCGGGCTGCGCCCCGACCGAGCAGTGGGTTGTCCACGGCGGCGGTCACGCCTGGTCCGGGGGCGGGCCTGGAGGGTCGTACACCGACCGGCTCGGGCCCGACGCGACCGCCGAGATGGCGCGCTTCTTCGCGGAGTGCCACAGGTGATGCCCGCGTCAGTCCTACCTGGCAGCGCCGCACTCGAGGCAGAGCTCGACGTCAGCACCCCGTTCGGGAGTAGCGTGACGTCAGGTCGTGTGATCGAAACCTCTTCGCGGGAGTAGCCAATGACAAACAAGGCGGGGCTCGTCAACAGTCCGGAGGAGCTCGAGCGGGTTCTCGAGGACATGCAGAAGATCGAGACCTTCGAGCCGCCCGCGGATTTTCGGGAGAACGCGCGCATCCGTGACGATGGGGTCTACGACGAGGCGGCGCGAGACCCGCAGGCCTACTGGGCGGAACAAGCCCGTCAGCTGCACTGGGACCACCCGTTCACCACGGTTCTGGACGACTCCAACCCGCCGTTCTACAAGTGGTTCGCCGACGGCACCCTGAACGTCTCATACAACTGCCTGGACCGGCACGTCGAGGCGGGGCGCGGGGCCCGGGTCGCCTTCCACTGGCGGGGCGAGGAGGGTGAGGAGCGCGACATCACCTACGCCGACCTGCTTCGCGACGTGCAGCTGCTCGCCAACGGCCTCAAGGACCAGGGCATCGCGAAGGGTGACGTGGTCGGCATCTTCATGCCGATGATCCCAGAGGTGGTCGTGGCCATGTTGGCGTGTGCCCGTATCGGCGCCCCGCACAACGTGGTGTTCGGCGGCTTCTCTCCCTCCTCCGTGCGCGAGCGCATGGAGGTGTCGGATGCGAGGGCCCTCATCACCGTCGACGGGGCACGGCGCAAGGGGAAGGCCGCCGCGATCAAGAAGGAGGTCGACCGCGTCATGGATGGCCTGAGCAGCCTCCAGACGATCGTCGTGGTGCGGCACACCAACACCGACTGCGACATGGTGGACGGGCGGGACGTCTTCTACGACGATCTGCTCGCCGGCAGCGCGCCGGACTGCCCCGCCGAGCCGATGGCAGCAGAAGACCCCCTGTTCATCTTGTACTCCTCAGGCTCCACCGCGAAGCCGAAGGGCATCCAGCACACCACGGGTGGTTACCTGACCGGTGTCACCGCCACCCACCGGGATGTCTTCGACCTCCGCCCGGACTCGGACGTCTACTGGTGCACGGCCGACGTCGGATGGATCACCGGGCACTCGTTCATCGTGTACGGGCCGTTGGCTAACGGATGTACGAGCGTCATGTTCGAGGGCGCACCGGACTACCCCGCCAAGGACGCCTGGTGGGACATCATCGAGCGCTACGGCGTGACGATCTTCTACACGGCGCCGACGGCCATTCGCGCGTGCATGAAGTGGGGCATCGAGCACCCGAACAAGCACGACCTGTCGTCGCTGCGACTGCTCGGGTCGGTGGGCGAGCCCATCAACCCCAAGGCGTGGCTCTGGTACTACAAGATCATCGGACGCGAGCACTGCCCCATCGTCGACACCTGGTGGCAGACCGAGACCGGCCAGCTCATGATCGCGCCGCTGCCGGGCCTGACGACGGCCAAGCCTGGGTCCGCGACCCGCCCGCTTCCCGGGATCTCCGCCGCACTGGTCGACCCCGATGGCAACGAGATGGACGAGGGCACGGGTATCCTGGTGATCACCAAACCGTGGCCCGGCATGCTGCGCACGCTGTACGACGACGACGAGCGCTACGTCTCGACGTACTTCAGCCGCTTCGGCCCGCACGTGTACGTCGTCGGGGACGCTGCCCGGCTTGACAGCGACGGATACTTCTGGATCATCGGACGGACCGACGACGTCATCAACGTCTCGGGACACCGGCTCTCGACAGCAGAGGTCGAGTCAGCCATCACCACGCATGAGAAGGTCGCTGAGGCGGCCGTCGTCGCCGAGGCCGACGACATGACCGGACAGGCCATCGTCGCGTTCGTCACGCTCAACGGTGGGCAGGAGGGCGACGATACCGTGGCCGCCGAGATCCGCGAGCACGTTGGCCAACGGATCGGCAAGCTCGCTCGACCGAAATCGATCATCTGGGCGAACGACCTACCGAAGACGCGCTCGGGCAAAATCATGCGTCGGCTGCTGCGAGACATCGCCGAAGGCCGCGAACTAGGCGACGTGACGACGCTCGGGGACCCCACCGTCGTGGAGGCCCTGCAGGAGAAGGCCGCGGCGCGAGCCAAGGCCACCACCTAAGGCGGCGGTGACGACCCGCATGGGTTCGACGGGCGCCGAGTGAGCGAGTCGCTGCTGATTCTCTGGAGTGAGGATCTGCTGAAGTACGACCTCGGTGCGACGCATCCGATGGCCCCCGGCCGCCTTGCCCTTACCATCGAGCTCGCGCGCGCCCTGGACGTGCTCAACCGCCCGAACGTGCTGATGACCGTAGCGCAGCCGGCCACCGACGCGACTCTCGAGCTCGTCCACGATCCCGCCTATATCGCCGCGGTGCGCGGGGCGCCGTTCCGCCAGGTTGCGGAGCTGCTCTCCAGGTTCGGCCTGGGCGATGCGGACAACCCGGTCTTCGACCAGATGCACGAGGCGGCGGCGCTGGTCGTCGGCGGCACGGTCGACGCCGCTCGGGCGGTCCGCTCACGTCAGACGCAACACGCGGTCAACCTCGCCGGAGGTCTCCACCACGCGATGCCGTCCAGGGCCTCGGGGTTCTGCGTGTACAACGACGCCGCGGTCGCCATCGCATGGCTGCTTGCCGACGGGGTGGAACGGGTGGCGTACGTCGATCTCGACGCCCACCACGGTGACGGGGTTGAGGCGGCGTTCTACCACGAGCCTCGCGTGCTCACCATCAGCCTCCACGAGAGTGGCTACAGCGCTTTTCCGGGCACGGGCTTCCCGCACCAAACGGGCAGCGGAAGGGCGGAGGGCAACGCCGTGAACGTCGCCCTCCCACCGGACACGGGCGATGCCGGCTGGCTGCGTGCGTTCCACGCCGTGGTGCCGCCGCTGATTCGTGCCTTCGAACCGGAGATCCTGGTGACGCAGCTCGGCTGTGACTCACATCGACTGGACCCGCTGGCCAGCCTGAATCTCAGTGTCGACGCGCATCGGGAATCCTATGCGGTGCTCCACGACCTGGCGCACGAGGTGGCGGCCGGAGGATGGGTCGCCGTCGGCGGCGGCGGCTACGAGATCGTGCGGGTCGTGCCGCGGTCGTGGACCCACCTGTTGGCCGAGATGACCGGCGATCCCCTCGATCCTCACACCGAGACTCCGCGCAGCTGGCGCGATCTCGTCCGGCGACACTCCCAGCGGGATGCGCCAGAGTCGCTCACCGACGGAGCGACACTCGAGTACCGGGCGTGGGACGCAGGTGAGGGTGACCCGGAAGACCCACTGGACCGCGCCATCGCGGCGACGCGACGGGCGGTGTTTCCCGAGCACGGTCTCGACCCCGTCGATCCACGATGACCACGCGATACCCTCCGCACTGGGAGGCCGACGTCGTGCTCGCCGACGGAGGCACGATGCACATCCGACCCATCGTCCCCGAGGACGGCGACCGCCTGGTGGCTTTCCACTCTCGGCTGTCTCCGGAGACCATCCGGCTGCGGTTCTTCGCCGCCCGTTCGACGCTGACGGCCGAGGAGGTCGAGTACTTCACCACCGTCGACTATGAGACCCGGGTGGCCCTGGTCGCCGTTCTCGTCACAGAGATCATCGCCGTCGGTCGTTTCGACCGCGGACCGGGCACCGATGTCGCCGAGATCGCGTTTCTGGTGTCCGACGCGCACCAGGGCCGCGGCCTGGGCTCGGTCCTGCTCGAGCACCTCGCGGCCATTGCCGCGGAACGGGGCATTCGTAAGTTCGAAGCGGAAGTGCTGACCGAGAACGTCCGGATGACCCGAGTGTTCCGCGACGCCGGCTACCAGGCGACGCGCTCCTTCGAGGACGAGGTCACGCTCCTCGTCTTCCCGATCGAGCCGACGGCGGCCTCTCGTGCCGTCATGCAGTCCCGCGAGCACCACTCGGAGGCACGCTCGATCGGGCGGCTGCTCAACCCCCGATCCGTCGTCGTTGTCGGGGCGGGTCGTGCACCCACCAGCATCGGACACGTGGTGTTCGTCAA
>JBBQKY010000061.1:0-13506 GCA_038327385.1 Propionibacteriales bacterium | reverse complement strand
CTCAGGTCCGCGAGGATCGCCTGCAGGAAGCCACGCGGAATCCGCTGAAGCCGTCCGAGCTCCTCCGCCGAGACGCGAGCGCCGTCGTCGCGCGTGGCGATCTCGATCAACGCGCGGAGCGCGTAGTCGGCCTTCGCGGAGACTCGCATGCGCCTTAGTTTGTCAGATCCGGCAGCGTGGGCGTTTCGAACGCAACCAGCGAAAGTCATAGCCGACTCACAGGATCGCGCACCGGACCTGGTGTAGCGTCGGGCAGACTGGAACCTCCCCCCGGATCTGGCAGGCGTTGTCCCGAATCTCGGTGGGTCCACTTCACTTCTGAGGCACAGAACGGGACCCATGACACCGTCGCCAGGCGTCGCCGCACCCCTGCGCCGCCCGGAGCAGTACACGAGCCTCTATACCGACCTGGCAAAGGTCATCCGTGGGTCCGGACTGCTGCGCCGCCGGTATGCGTACTACTGGACGCGCATCGTCGCGGCCATCCTGGCGTTCATGCTCATCTGGGCGGTGGTCTTCGTCTTAGGGAACAGCTGGTTCCAGCTCGCTTGTGCGGCCGCCCTGGGCATCGTCATCGCCCAGTTCGGCTTCCTCGGACATGACAGTGCGCACCGTCAGATCTTCAAGTCGGCCGCCTGGAACGACTGGACCGCGCGCATCCTCGCCGGCCTGTTTGCCGGTCTCAGCTACGGGTGGTGGAAGACCAAGCACAACCGGCACCACGCGGCACCGAACCAGGTGGGTCGCGATCCCGACATCGCGCCCGGGGTCCTCGCCTTCACACCAGAGATCGCTCAGTCCCGCCGTACCGGGTTGGCCGGATGGATGGTACGGCGACAAGGGTGGCTGTTCTTCCCGCTGTTGACCCTCGAAGGTCTCAACCTGCACGTGGCCAGCCTGCGCACGCTGGTCCGTCGTGGCTCGATGCCCTACCAGCGGGTGGAAGCGCTGCTGGTCCTTGTCCGCCTCACTGCCTACATCGTCGTCCTCCTGACGCTGCTGCCACCGGGGAAGGCATCTGCGTTCTTCGCCGTCCAGATGGCGATCTTCGGTGTCTTTCTCGGCGGGGCGTTCGCCCCGAACCACACGGGGATGCCGGTCGTGCCGGCGGATATGAAGGTCGACTTCCTACGTCGCCAGGTGCTGATGTCGCGCAACGTCAGGGGCGGCATGCTCACGGACTTCGTGATGGGTGGACTCAACCACCAGATCGAGCACCACCTCTTCCCGAGCATGCCCCGGCCTAATCTGACGCACGCACGTGCGATCGTCCGCGACTACTGCCAGCAGCACGGTGTGACGTACAACGAGACCGGTCTCTTCGAGTCCTACGTCATCGTGGTCCGCTACCTGAACCGCGTCGGTCTGCGAGGGCAGGACACCTTTGCCTGCCCGCTCGCCTCGCTCTACCGGGACTAGCGCTGATGTCGGCTAGACGTGCCGGCGAGACTGCACGAAGCGGAACCTGCTGGCGACGTATGCCCCGTCCGTATACGTCGCGTTGGCCGCCGGGTTCGAGCCTGTCCCGTGGAAGTCGCTGAACGCCGCCGACTGGTTGACGAACACCTGCCCGGTGAGGTTCTCACTGAGCGCGACGCCGACGTCGAGCGACGCTGAACGCATCGCCGCGATCACGTCTTCGCTGGTGCTGTAGACCGAGGCGGTCATGGCCCCATGCTCCGAAGCGGTCTGCTTGAAGACCGAGATCGACTCCTCCGTCGAGCCGGTGACGATGAGGTACGCGACGGGACCGAAGCACTCCTCCTCGTAGACCGAGCGGTCGGCAACGTCGACGCTCAGGAGTACAGGCGTCCGCACAACCGCGTCCGGGAAGCCCGGATGCGCCACCTCGCGGGACTCGATGACTACGCGGCCGCCGTCTACACCCGCTCGCGACAGTCTCTCCAGGACGCCATCGTTGACGACGCCCCCGAGAACCTCCACCGCGCGAGCGTCGTCACCGACAAGCTTCGCCAGACCACCCTGCAGCCCGGCCACGATGTCGTCCACGGACTTGTGCCCCTCGTCGGTGTCGATGCCGTCCGATGGCACGAAGAGGTTCTGCGGCGCCGTACACATCTGGCCGGTGTAGAGCGCCAGTGAGAAGGCGAGGTTGAGACACATTCCCTTGAAGGAGTCCGTGGAGTCGATGATGACGGCGTTGACTCCTGCCTTCTCCGTGAACACCACCGCCTGGCGCGCGTTGTCCTCGAGCCACGAGCCGAAGGCGTTGGACCCCGTGAAGTCGACGAGCTTCACCTCCGGCCGGACCGCGAGCACGGCGGCCACGCCGTCGGCTGGGTCCTCGGCCGCCAGCGTCGCGACGTCGGGGTCGAAGCCGGCTTCGGCCAGCACCTCCCGGCAGACCTGGACGGTGATCGCGAGCGGAAGGACGGCACCCGGATGGGGCTTAACGATCACCGGGTTTCCGGTCACCAGCGAGGCGAACAGGCCCGGCCAGGAGTTCCATGTCGGGAACGTGTTGCAGCCCACCACGAGGGCGACGCCGCGGGGGACGACGGTGAACGTCTTCTCCATGCGGATCGGCGCATCCCGGCCAGGCTTCTCCCACCTGGCAGTGCCCGGCACCCGGGTCATCTCGACGTACGCGTACGCGATGGACTCGAGCGCCCTGTCGAGAGCGTGCGCGCCCCCGGCCTGGAAGGCCATGACGAACGCCTGTCCGGACGTGTGCATGACGGCGTTGGCCAGCTCGAAGACCCTCGCGTGCAGGCGGGCCAGGATCTCGAGACCAAGCCCCACCCGCGCCTCGATGCCGGCGTCTCGCCACTGGACCAGGCCGCGCCGCGATGCCTCCACCAGCGCCGGCACACCGTCAGGGGCGACACGTGGGTAACGCACCTCGAGCGGCCGTCCGAAGGGGGACTTCTCAGTCGCGACCAGACCGTCCGACCCTGGGGTTGTGATCGGAAAGTCGTTGCCGAGTAGGGCTTCGAAGGCCGACAAGCCGTCCGCTGCGGCAGTGGCACCATAGATCCTCGGGCTGGGGGACTCGGGGTAGGCGCTGTGGTACTCGCGTGTCCGGATTGCCCCGACTGCCTCGTCGAGCGTGGTCTTGTGGCGGCTGAATGCCTGCTCGGCCAGCGACACGGGTGCCTCCATGACGACGTACGACGGTGATGTGACAGCTGCCCGTAGTGGGGCCTGCGCGGTGTCACGAGTCTACGCCAGGAGCGGCATGAGAGAGTGCCTGCGTGGAGATCCTGGCGATGACCGACGCCGATGTCGAGGCGGTGCTCAGGCTGAATGAGGAGGCCGTCGAGGCGACCAGCCCGCTGGACGCCGACGGGTTGCGTCAGCACCGGGAAGAGGCGCCGTGGGTGCTTGTCTGCAAGGACGGAGCCGAGGTGGCGGCGTTCGCGATCGCGTACGCGCCGGGGGCGTCGTACGGCTCCATCAACTATGCATGGAACTCGGCTCGCTTCGACGACTTCGTCTACCTCGACCGGATTGTGGTGGAGCCGCGCTTTCGACGCCGCGGCATCGCGACAGCCCTGTACGACGAGATCGAGGCCACCGCCCGAGCGCACGGACGGCTGGTGTGCGAGGTCAACTCCGCACCGCCCAACGTCGAGTCGCTCGCTTTCCACCGGTCGCGGGGGTATCGCGAGATCGGTCACCTCACCCAGCAGGACGGGCATGAGACTGTCATGTTGGAGAAGGTGCTGTGAGTCCTGACGAGCTGGCCCGGCGGTGCGCTGATGCCATGTGGGCTGAGGATGCGGCGTCGCGTCGGCTCGGCCTGCGGATCGAGTCGGTGGGCGCCGGACGGGCCATTGTGGCGATGACCGTGCGCGACGACATGACCAACGGTCACGGCACAGCACACGGTGGGTTCATCTTCACCCTCGCCGACTCCGCCTTTGCCTTCGCCTGCAACTCCTACAACGTGCGCGCCGTAGCGCAGGCGTGCGACATCATCTTCGCACGGCCCGTTCATGCGGGTGACGTGCTTGTTGCCGACGCTGCGGAACGCCACGTCTTCGGTCGCAACGGTATCTACGACGTCCGGGTCACTCGCGGGGATGAGGTCGTCGCGGAGTTCCGAGGGCGCAGCCGGACCGTCGGCGGCCAGCACGTCGCCGTACCCGATGCGGCTCCCGGCGATGAGTGACCTGACGACGCCCCGCGAGCTCTGGGACTCCCGCGAGGCGATGACGGTCGACGAGCTGCGCTCGCACCAGCTCGCCAGTCTCCGCGACACTCTGCAGCGCGTGTACGAAAGCGTGCCGCACTACAGGAGGGCGTTCGACGCCGCAGGAGTGCGTCCGGACGACCTGCGCCAGCTGTCCGACCTAGCCGCTTTTCCCTTCACCACCAAGGCGGATCTGCGCGACAACTACCCGTTCGGGATGTTCGCCGTGCCGCGCGAAGAGGTCTCCCGAGTCCATGCCTCCAGCGGTACGACGGGCCGGCCCACGGTAGTCGGCTACACGGCATCCGACGTCTCAGCATGGGCCGACGTGATGGCGCGGTCGATCCGGGCAGCGGGTGGTCGACGCGGCGACCTGCTGCACGTGGCCTATGGCTATGGGCTCTTTACCGGGGGGCTCGGGGCGCACTACGGTGCCGAACGTCTCGGCTGCACGGTGATTCCGGTGAGCGGCGGCATGACCGAGCGTCAGGTGCAGCTCATCGAGGACTTTCGGCCGCGGGTGATCATGGTGACACCGTCGTACTTCCTGGCCATCGTCGACGAGATGGAGCGGCAGGGTATCGACCCCGCTGGCTCCTCCCTCGAGATCGGGATCTTCGGTGCCGAGCCGTGGACCGATGAGATGCGTCGGGAGATCCAGGACCGCTGCGCCATGCACGCCGTCGACATCTACGGGCTCAGTGAGGTCATGGGGCCAGGGGTCGCACAGGAGTGTGTCGAGACCAAGGACGGCTTGCACATCTGGGAGGACATGTTCTATCCGGAAGTCATCGACCCGCTCTCGGGGACAGTCCTCGCCGATGGCGAGGAGGGCGAGCTGGTCTTCACATCGCTTACCAAGCAGGCAATGCCGGTCATTCGCTATCGAACGCGCGACCTGACCCGGCTGCTGCCGGGCTCGGCTCGCCCGTCGTACCGGCGAATGCAGCGGATCACGGGACGCACCGACGACATGATGATCGTCCGCGGCGTCAACGTCTTCCCCACGCAGATCGAGGAGCAGCTGCTGAAGGTCGACGGTTTGACACCGCACTACGTGTGCGTGCTCACCCGGCCGGGGCGGATGGACGAGATGACCGTGCGCGTCGAGGCGCACGAGAGCGGGCTGGACGACAGCGCCCGCCGCGCGTTGGCGTCGGCGGCAGCACGCCTCGTCAAGGACAACGCGGGGGTGACCGTCACGATCGAGGTGTGCGAGCCGCAGGCGCTCGAGCGCTCGGTGGGCAAGGCCAAGCGCATCAACGATTTGCGTCGGCAGCAGGAGCATGCCGGCCCCCTCGGCTGACCCCCGGACCTATCGGCTCAGGGCTCGCCGGAGGGGAGTGGCTCACCCTCCAGGGCGTGTGCCACCTCATCGGTGGTCAGCCAGTCCAGCGGTGACAGCACCTTCGCGACCTGGGGGGCGAACACCGGGGAAGCGGCGAGCACGTGTCTGGTCGTCCCGGTGGCGACCACTTCGCCGTCCGCGAGTACGACGACCCGCTGAGCTGTCCGGGCCACGAACTCCACGTCGTGGGTGGCCACCACCACCGCCGTACCGGCCCGGGTCAGCTGGCCGAGCAGCTCGCCCAGGCGTGCCTTGGTGTCGTAATCGAGGCCCCGCGTCGGCTCGTCGAGCAGGACCACCCGGGGACGGGGCGCCAGCTGGACGGCGATGGCGAGGCACAGTCGCTGTCCCTCCGAGAGCCGTCGCGGGTCAGCCTGTTCGGCGCTGCCTGCTGCGCTCGTGCCCGTTGCGCCAGGAGCGCCGACGGCGCCGGGAGACAGTCGGTCGAACATGTCCCTCGTCGTGCCTGCCGGAGCGCCGGCGCGACGGTCTCCCCCCGCGAAGCAGGCCTGCACGGTGTCGTGCCGAAGAACCACATCCACCTGCTGCGGGACGAGGGTCACCAAATGGGCAGCATCGGGGCGGGCCAGTGACGCCGGGCGTCGACCGGCGATGCTGACCGAGCCACGGTAAGGCCGAGCGCTGCCCACGACGGCACCCAGCAACGAGGACTTGCCGGACCCGTTACGTCCCATCAACGCGACGACCTCACCGGGAGCAGCCTGCAGGTCGACGGCCCGCAAGGCCGTGACGCTCCCGTGCCGGACGACCAACGAGCGGACGTCGAGCCCGTCGGCCGGGTCCCCCGCCTCGGCGCCAGGGACCGGTGGCTCGCAACCCGCTAGGCGCGTCCGCAGCGCCGCGGCGTGTCGGCGCGCATCTCGTACGGACAACGGGGGCGGAGCCCACCCGCACAACCGTCCGAGCTCGACCACCGGTGGGACGACGGGTGAGTCGGCGACCATGTCGACGGGCTGGCCGGATCGACACCGGCCCGCCTGCACCACGACCAGCTGGTCGGCGTACTCCAAGACCCGCTCCAGCCGGTGCTCGGCGGCCAGCACCGTGATCCCGACGTCATGCACGAGCCGCAGCAGGGCCGCCAACACGTCCTCCGCAGCGGCCGGGTCAAGGGCGGACGTCGGCTCGTCGAGGACGAGCACCCGAGGACCCGACGCCAACACGGAGGCGAGCGCGACACGCTGTCGCTCCCCGCCTGACAGCGTGTCGAGGGCACGCCCTCGAAGCTGGACGACTCCCAACAGGTCGAGGGTCTCCTCCACCCGTCGCCGTGCGATCGCGCTGTCCGTCCGCTGCCGGCGCAAGCGGTGGGCGATCTCCTCTTGAACCGTCGCTGCAGTGAACCACGCCCGTGGGTCCTGCCCGACGACACCGACGACCTCGACGAGGTCCTGCGTGGTCCGGCTACCCGGCCCGGCTCCGTCGATGGTCACCGCCCCGGATGCGGATCCCCAGGCTCCGTCGGTATCGGCTCCGTGAGCGGCACGCAACAGCGTGGACTTCCCCGAGCCCGTGCTGCCGACTACCAGCGCGAAGTCGCCTGCCGCGACGGTGAGCTCGACCCCCTCGAGCGTTGCGGCGCCGGATCCGTGGTAGCGGTAGGAGAAGTCGCGAAACGTGATCACCCAGCGCCTCCTGCTCTCGCCGCCGGCGGCCGGCTCACGGTACAACAGAGCAGCACAACACTCGAGGACAACCCCGACTCACGATCTGGCGGGAGCTCTTCGGGTGGTGGGGTTGGGCCGGCCCCCCGAGCAGCCGGCCCAACCCCACCACCGAGGAACAGCCCGCCCAGGCAGTCGTCCCAGTCGCCTCGAATAGGTTGCCGCCGTCGCGCTGCTTGCGCGGCGGTGCTACCTCTCGGCCCCGCCCACTGTGCTCAATCAAAGCGCATCCCGCACCGAAAGAACAGAGCCGCTGACGTATTTCTTGCAAAGTAATCGATTGCAGCAACAGCCGCCGACCACTGACGTGCGATGTCAGAAAAGCAGGGCGTTGCCGGGGTCCTCGACGACGGAAGCGACGTCGGCCAGAAAACGCGACCCCTGCTCGCCGTCGATGACGCGGTGGTCGAATGACACGGCGAGGGTGGTGACCCAGCGCGGCCGGACCCGGTTGCCAACCACCCACGGCCGCTTGCGGATCGCGCCAATGGCGAGGATCGCCGACTCACCGGGGTTGATGATCGGCGTCCCGGAGTCGACCCCGAAGACGCCCACGTTGGTGATCGTGAACGTGCCGCCCGCCATCTCAGCGGGCTGGGTCCGCCCGCTTCGCGCCACGGCGGTCAGCTCACCGATCGCGTTGGCCAGGTCGACGCCCGACATTGCGTCGGCGTCCTTGATGTTCGGCACCACCAGCCCGCGCGGCGTCGCTGCCGCGATGCCCAGGTTGACGTAGTGCTTGACGATGATCTCCTGCGCTGTCTCGTCCCAGGTCGCGTTGATCTCCGGCGTACGACGTGCCGCGAGGCAGACGGCGCGGGCGACGACCAGCAGCGCAGACACCTTGACGTCCTGGAACGCCCGGTCACCTCGCAACCGGTCGACCATCTTCATGGTGCGGGTCGCGTCCACCGTGACCCACTCGGTGACGTGAGGCGCCGTGAACGCGGACGACACCATCGCCTGTGCAGTCATCTTCCGGACGCCCTTGATGGGGATCCGGGTCTCCCGCTCCCCGCGGGCCGGTGCGAAGGCGGACGCGGCGACTGCCGGCTCCGCGCTCGCCGCGCCGACGTGTGCCTCGACGTCTGCCCGGGAGATCGTCCCGCCAGCGCCCGACGGCACCACCATCGAAAGGTCGACGCCAAGATCTCTCGCCAGCTTTCGCACCGGCGGTTTGGCCAGCACCTTCGCGGCAGAGGGACCGGCCGGCGCCACCAGCGTGGCGGGTGCGTCGACGGCTACGGCAGCCGGGCGAGGGGGTCCTGCGCCGTGCAGCTGCGGCGGAACCGGTGCCGGCACCCGGCGAGGGCGGCGCTTCGTCTCCGCCGTACGCGGGCCGTAGCCCACCAGCGTCGGAGTCACGCCATCCGCGAGCGGGGCCGGGCTGCCCACCATGCCTGGCTCGATGGCCTCGTTCTCAGCCGGAGTGTCGATCGTGGCCTCGGCCTCGACCACGCCGCCTGCCGGTCCCGCCTGTTCGACGCCCGGGTCGGCAGCCGCCGGCGCACCTGACGTCACCGCGATGATCGGCGTGCCGACGGACACCGTCTCTCCTTCCGACACCATCAGCTGCGAAACCGTGCCGGCATACGGGGAGGGGAGCTCGACGAGCGACTTGGCGGTCTCGATCTCGCAGATGATGTCGTTGATCTTGATGGTGTCGCCAACCTTGACCAACCAGGTGACCAGCTCGGCCTCCATCAGGCCTTCGCCCACATCGGGAAGCTTGAACTCGCTGACAGCCATCGTCGCCCCCGTTCAGAAGCTCAGCGAGCGGTCGACGGCGTCGAGCACGCGGTCGAGGTCCGGAAGGTAGTACTCCTCGATCCGGGCTGGTGGGTACGGCGTGTCGAAACCGCCGACCCGCAGCACCGGAGCCTCGAGTGCATAGAAGCACTCCTGGGTGATGCGGGCGGCGACCTCCGCACCCATTCCCAGGTTGACCGGCGCCTCGTGCACGACGACGGCGCGGCCCGTCTTCTGCACCGATCGGAGCACCGGCCCCATGTCGAGCGGGGACAGCGTGCGGAGGTCGATCACCTCGAGCGACCGGCCCTCGGCGGCGGCGGTCTCGGCGCTCTGCAGGCAGACGCTCAGGCGCGGGCCATAGGTGACGAGCGTCAGGTCGCTGCCCTCCCGGACCACCCGGGACTCGAACAGCGGACCAGGGGTGGCCGTCTCGTCCAGCTCGGCCTTCGCCCCGTGGTACTGACGCTTCGGCTCGAGGAAGATCACCGGGTCGTTGCTGGCGATCGCCTGCTGGATCATCCAGTAGCCGTCCACGGGGTTGCTGCACGCCACGACCTTGAGCCCGGGAGTGTGGGCGAACTGAGCCTCGGGACTCTCACTGTGATGCTCGACAGCACCGATACCGCCCCCGAAGGGGATCCGGATCACCATCGGCATCGGCAGCTTGCCGAGGCTACGGAAGTGCATCTTCGCCACCTGGCTGACGATCTGGTCGTAGGCGGGGTAGACGAAACCGTCGAACTGGATCTCGCAGACCGGGCGGTAGCCTCGCATGGCGAGCCCCACCGCCGTACCGATGATGCCGGACTCTGCCAGCGGAGTGTCCATGACACGGTCCTCGCCGAAGTCCTTCTGCAGCCCGTCCGTGATCCTGAAGACGCCACCGAGCTTGCCGATGTCCTCCCCCATCAGCAGCACCTTGGGGTCACGCTCCATGGCAGCGCGCAGACCGGCGTTGAGCCCCTTGGCGAGGGTGATCGTGGTCATCAGTGGGCTCCCTCGAAGGAGGACAAGTAGCCGGCGAGCTCGTCCCGTTGAGCAGCCAGCTCGGGAGTCTGCTCGACGAAGACCTGGTCGAAGACGTCCAGCACATCGGGGTCCGGAAGGAGGCGACATCCCTCCCGCAGCGTCTCGCCGAGCTTCTCGGCCTCGTCGTCGAGCTCGGCGAGGAAGTCGCCGTCGACAAGCCCGTTCCGTGTCAGGTAGGCCTTGACGCGGGCGATCGGGTCCTTGAGCTTCCACCGCTCGAGGTCCTCCGACAGCCGGTACCGGGTGGGGTCGTCGGTCGTCGTGTGCGCACCCATCCGGTAGGTGTAGGCCTCGATCAGCGTCGGGCCGCTCCCTTCACGGGCCCGCTGGAGGGCGGCCTGGGTGACGGCATGGACTGCCAGGACGTCGTTGCCGTCGACCCGCAGGCCCGGGAACCCGAAGCCGAGTGAGCGCTGGTAGAGCGGGATACGGCTCTGCCGCTCGATGGGCTCGGAGATCGCCCACTGGTTGTTCTGGCAGAAGAACACGACCGGCGCGTTGAAGACCGACGCGTAGATGAACGACTCGTTCACGTCGCCCTGGCTGCTGGCGCCGTCCCCGAAGTAGGCGATCACGGCAGCGTCGCGCTCCGGGTCACCCGTACCGACGGCGCCGTCACGCTGGATGCCCATCGCATAGCCCGTCGCGTGCAGGGTCTGTGCCCCGATGACGATCGTGTAGAGGGCGAAGTTGTTCTCCCGTGGGTCCCAGCCACCTTGGTCGACCCCTCGGAAGAGGCCGAGCAGCCGTAGCGGGTCGACGCCGCGGCACCAGGCGACACCGTGCTCGCGGTACGTCGGGTAGACGAAGTCCTGCTTGCGAAGCGCCCTTCCGGAGCCGATCTGGGCGGCCTCCTGGCCCAGCAGCTGTGCCCAGATGCCGAGCTCACCGTGCCGCTGCAAGGCGGTCGCCTCGACATCGATGCGCCGCGTCAGCACCATGTCGCGGTAGAAGTCCTTGATCGCGTCGTCATCGAGGCCGAACGAGAAGTCGGGGTGCTCGACCCGCTCACCTTCTGGTGTGAGCAGCTGGACCAGCTCAGGTGAAGCGCCGGCTGTCCCCGGCCCGAATACCTCGCCGAGGTCAGGGTCAGAACTGCTCACAAGCACTCCTCGGGTAGGCGGCGCGCCGGGTGAGCGGCACCCTCGGTGGCGTGCCGACGACGCACACGCGACCAGGTCAACCGTACCCATCTCACCCACTGGACACCCAATCGACCCGCGGCAGCTGGGCCCTCCGCCGGTGAGGGGGCTGTCGCCGGAATGCGGCACAATGGTGAGTTCGCCTTCTGCGAAGCCAGCAGCGTCCGTCGGGAGGACAGGCTCAGGTGTCACACACGATCCGCGAGCACGTCGGCAACGACGTGGTCGAGCAGGAGATCAAGCACGAGCAGTCGGTGGTCGACCGAATCTATTCGCGGTTGGAGGCGGCCGCGGACGCCGCGCGCCGGCTAGCCGCCGACGGGCATGCCCGCGCCCGGCTCGGGAACCAGGGTGGCCTCGTGGAGCGCGACGCCATCGTCTTCCAGGCCGCTCGACGGCTGGCGAGCCTCGACGCAGCGCACGACGGCCTCGTCTTCGGCCGGCTCGACATGCGGGGCGGCGAGACCCGCTACGTCGGGCGGTTGGGTCTACGCGATGAGCGCCGCGATGTGCTGCTCGTCGACTGGCGGGCGCCGGCCGCCGCGGTCTTCTACCAGGCCACCGCGCAGGAGCCGTCCGGAGTCGTACGACGACGGGTGCTGCAGTCCTCGACGGACCGGGTCGTCGCCATCGACGACGACCTGCTCGACACCGACAGTGCCCCCGCAGACATGGTCGTCGTCGGAGAGGGAGCTCTGCTGGCTGCACTGACCCGCACCCGTGACCGGACGATGCACTCGGTCGTGGCGACCATCCAGAAGGAGCAGGACGACGCGATCCGCGCGCCCCATCGCGGCTACACCACCATCAGCGGCGGGCCGGGTACCGGCAAGACCGTCGTCGCATTGCACCGAGCCGCCTACCTGCTCTACACCGATCGCCGGCGATACGAGGCCGGCGGTGTGCTTGTCGTCGGCCCGAACGCGGTCTTCATCGCCTACATCCAGCGGGTGCTTCCCTCTCTCGGGGAGACGTCCGTGTCCCTACGAGCCCTCGGCGAAGTGGTGGACGGCGTCACAGCAGTCCGCCACGACGAGGCGTCGGTCGCGGTGCTCAAAGGGTCAGCGCGGATGCGCCAGCTGCTTGCTCGTACCGCCGGGGGCCCGGTTCCGGCGGCCCCGTCGTCGTTCCGGATCTTCTACCGCGACGACGTGCTCCGGCTCGACGCCCATCAGCTGGACGCCATCCGGCGCCGGCTCCTCGCCGGTGGAGCGCCCCGGAACCCGGGGGCCGCCAAGGTCGCGGGAGAGCTGACGTCGGCTCTGTGGGAGCAGGTGGCCGGTGACCGCGCTCGCGAACAGGGGCGGGACGCCTTCGGCAAGACGATGCGGGAGAGCAGCGACTTCCTGGAGTTCGTCCGGGCCTGGTGGCCGGCGCTGGACGCTGTCGACGTGCTCGGCTGGCTGGCCGACAAGGACCGGCTGGCCCGCGACGCCGGGCGACTGCTCAGCCCGCGAGAGGTCGACGACCTCTCCGAGTCCCTTGGGGGCGAGCCAACCGTGGAGGACATCCCGCTGATCGACGAGCTGCGGTACCTGCTCGGCGACGCCCCCCAGCTCCCGGACGACGAGGAGGGCGACGTACTGGACGACCTCGACGACGAGACGGTCCCAGAGCTCTCCACCCACGGCGAACGCACGGCAGGGACGGCTACGACCGCAGGCGGGGGCCGACCCACCGCGTCGGTAGAGGACGACCGGTACGCCCATGTGCTGGTGGATGAGGCCCAGGACCTGTCGCCGATGCAGTGGCGGATGCTCGGCCGACGTGGGCGCTGGGCCTCCTGGACCGTCGTCGGCGACCTGGCGCAGGCCTCCTGGTCGGACCTCGAGGAGGCCGCCCAGGCGCGCGAGGAGGCGTTCGGCAGCGCGGTCCGCCGCGGCTTCCACATGGACACCAACTACCGCAACGCCCGGGAGATCTTCGACCTCGCCGCGCGGATGATCCGCCAGCACGTGCCGGACGCCGACATCCCGGACGCGGTGCGCGAGACGGGGCACGAGCCGCTCGAGCTCACCGCGCCGGCGGCGTCCGTCGTGGAGGTCGGGGCCGCAGCGGTGCAGGAGATGCTCGGTCAGGTCGACGGGCAGGTGGCCATCATCACCCCGCAGGTATGGCGTGCGGCCGTCGAGCCGCTCGCGGCGGACGACGAGCGCGTCGTGGTCGTGGACCCGCTCTCGGCCAAGGGTCTGGAGTGGGACGCGACGCTGGTCCTGGACCCGGACGCCATCGTCAAGGAGTCGCCGGGCGGGGTGCGGGTCCTCTACGTCGCGCTGACGCGGGCGGCGCACCGGATGGCCGTCCTGCGCCCTGTGGACTGACCGGGAGGGAGGAGGGGTCCGGGCGGCTAGGGTTCGGAAGGTGAGCACCGCCCTCTACCGTCGCTACCGGCCC
>JBBQKY010000060.1:0-13597 GCA_038327385.1 Propionibacteriales bacterium | reverse complement strand
GAACGGGCCGGTCCGCGGAAACGGTGCGCGACGGTGACCGTTTCGGGGGCGCGGGCGGATGGTGGCATGACGAGAGGAGGCTACCGGTTCCGGACGGCCTCGTAGCGGGCCAGCGCCTCCCGACGCTCCGCCTGGTGGTCGACGATCGGGTTGCGCGGCTGGTGCACCTCGGGCGCGGGCAGGTCCCGGAGCTCGGGAACGTGCCGCCTGATGTAGGTGCCGTCGGGGTCGAACTTCTTGCCCTGCTCGATCGGGTTGAACACGCGGAAGTAGGGCGCGGGGTCGGTGCCGCTGCCGGCCGTCCACTGCCAGTTGTGCTGGTTGGAGGCCAGGTCGGCGTCGACAAGCCAGTGCATGAAGTGCCGGGCGCCGTGCTGCCACTCGATGTGCAGGTCCTTGACCAGGAAGCTCGCCACGATCATCCGGACCCGGTTGTGCATCCAGCCCTCGCAGCGCAGCTGCCGCATGCCGGCGTCGACGATGGGGTAGCCGGTGCGGCCCTCCTTCCACGCGTCGAACATCGGCCCGGGTTCCTCGTACGTCATCGAGGCAAGCTCGGGGCGGAAGTAGTCGCGGGCGGAGTCGGGGCGGCGGGCGAGCACGTCGGCATAGAACTCCCGCCAGGCCAGCTCCCCCGAGTAGCGCTGACGCGACTGCACGTCCCCGCTCCTCGCCTGCACGTCGGCGAGCATGGTCCGCGGGTGAATCTCCCCCCACTTCAGGTGCACCGACATCCGGGAGGTGGTGTCGAGGTCGGGTCGGTCGCGACCGGTGGCGTAGTCGCCCAGATGAGCGTCCGCCCAGGCCCGCCAGCGGGCCAGCGCCGCCGGCTCGCCCGCGGTCGGCATCTGCATGTCGTCCGGACTCGATACGTTCGGAAGCTCGTCACCGGGCAGGTCTGGACGCCAGCGGATCGCGCTAGGCGTCGGGACCGGCTCGCCCCATCCGTGCTCACGCCAGGCGCGGCTGAAGGGCGTGTACACCTGGTAGCCAGCGTCCTGCTGGTTGCGCACCTCGCCCGGATCGACGGCGTACGGCGACCCCCGGCGCACCAACCGGCGCCCGGAGGCGGCCAGCGCCTGCTCGACCTCGCGGTCCCGCCTTCCGCCGTACGGGTTGAAGTCAGCGGAGACGAACACCTCGCCGGCGCCGACCTCGGCGGCGACCGCGGGGATGACATCGACCGGGTTCCCCGTCCGCACGACCAGGCCACCGATGCGCTCCGACAGGGAAGCGAGGCTCGCGACGAGGTAGACCTGCCGCGGGACGCCCGACGGATTCCACAGCCGCGGGTCGAGGACGAAGAGCGGGACCACGTCGTCGGCGGCCTCCCAGGCAGCGACGAGGGCCGGGTTGTCGGCCAGGCGGAGGTCGCGGCGGAACCACATGACGGACGTGGACATCGGCCCATCCTTCCCCACCTGCGCGGTAGCCTCTCGGGGGAGGTACGGCGTGACTGATCTGATCGACACGACGGAGATGTACCTGAAGACCATCTTCGAGCTGCAGGAAGAGGGCATCGTTCCGCTGCGCGCCAGGATCGCCGAGCGACTCCACCAGTCCGGGCCGACCGTCAGCCAGACCGTGGCGCGGATGGCGCGCGACGGCTTGCTCACGGTGGAGGGCGACCGGCATCTGCAGCTGACCGAGCAGGGCAGCACCCGGGCGATGCGGGTCATGCGCAAGCACCGGCTGGCCGAGCGGCTGCTCCTCGACGTCATCGGGCTCCGGTGGGAAGAGGTCCATACCGAGGCGTGCCGCTGGGAGCATGTCATGTCGGAGACCGTCGAGCGGCGGCTGGTCGAGATTCTCGACCATCCCACGGTGTCCCCCTACGGGATCCCGATTCCGGGGCTGGCCGAGCTCGGCGAGGTGAACCACCACGAGAGCTTCCTGGCCGGCGTGAGGCCGCTCGACCAGATGGCGACGGTCGGGCAGACGAAGCTCCGGCTCGCGCGGATCGGGGAGCCTCTTCAGACGCGCGAGGAGCTGATGGCGCTGCTTCACGGCGCCGACGTGCTGCCTGGCCGCGTGGTGACGGTCACCCGGGACCCCCACGGGGAGCTCGTGCTCGAGGCCGGCGGCGTTGCCGTCGCGATCGACCTCGAGACGGCCGGTCACATCTTCGTCACTGACGAGTGAGGAGCCCCTTCACAGACCTCCCCCGGGAGGTCGGTGTGCTGGCTTCGGTCGCGGTCGCTGTCGCTGTCGGCTTCGGCGTCGTCGCGCCGGCGATCCCGGAGTTCGCTCGGTCGTTCGGTGTGGGCAAGACCGCAGCCGGTGCGGTGATCTCGGCCTTCGCGCTCATGCGGTTCGTGTCGGCGCTCGGCGGCGGCCGGCTGGTCGACGCCTTTGGCGAGCGCATCATCCTGGCCACCGGTATCGCGATCGTGGCAGTCTCGACAGGGCTTGCGGGCCTGTCTCAGAGCTATGGGCAGCTGCTGGTCCTGCGCGGGATCGGCGGCATCGGGTCGGCGATGTTCACCGTCTCCGCCACCGCCCTGCTGTTCCGCGTCGTGGGGGCTGGCAGCCGGGGACGGGCCACCGGCCTGTTCCAGTCGGGCTTCCTGATCGGAGGGCTGCTGGGACCGCTGGCCGGCGGTTTCCTCACCAGCTACTCGCTGCGCCTGCCGTTCTACGTCTACGCGGTCTCGCTGCTGGCCGCCGGCACGATCGCGTCAGTGTTCCTGTCGAGCTCTCGCCTTCGGCCGGCGGGTACGACTCCTCCCGAGCTCGTCGAACCGGACGAGCCGGCGACCCTCCTGCGGGAGGCGTTCGCCCATCCGTCGTACCGGGCCGCGATCGCGGTGAACTTCGCGATCGGCTGGGCGTTCTTCGGGGTGCGGATGAGCTTGATCCCGCTGTTCGTCACCGAGGGGCTGCACGCGAGCGTGGTGTGGATCGGCGTCGGATTCCTGTGTACGTCGCTGGCGCAGGTGAGCTGCCTCGTGTTCGCCGGCCGCTTCGTCGACAGAACCGGCCGGCGGCCGGCCATGGTCATAGGCTGCCTGGTGGCCGGTACGGCGCTCGGCAGCCTCGCGTTTGCCCATGTCCTCCCGCTGTTCCTCGCTGCGATGACAGCCCTCGGGGTCGGGGGTGCCTTCGTCGGGACGGCACCTGGAGCGGTCGTCGGGGACATCATGCGCGGACGGGGCGGCAAGGTCGTTGCCGTCTTCCAGATGGCGTCCGACGCGGGGATCATCACCGGGCCGCTGGCGGCTGGCTGGTTGGCGGACCAGGTCTCGTTCAGCGCGGCCTTCGCCGCCTGTGCCGTCGTCGTGTTCGCGGCGATGCTCGTAGCGGTGCGGATGCCGGAGACCCTTGCCGGCGCAGCCTCCGATGCGCGCCTGCTGCCTGCGCTCGTCCGCCGCCGGCCGGCCGGCTGAGAGCCGCCGTTCCGCCTTCGGGCTACAGGTCCTTGATGTGGATGTAGACGTACGTCGACGTGGGCACGGTGCGGGTGCCGTAATCGCCGGGGCCGCTGAAGTTGTAGTCCTCGATGGTCACGGTGCCGTTGCCGACGGCGGCGACCCAGGCCACATGACCCACGCTTCCCATACTGTCGGACTCCGCGATAGCGCCGCGTGCGGGCACCGAGTTGACGACGTAGCCCAGGGCGCGGGCGTTGTTGTCCCAGTTGCCGGCGTTGCCGAAGTGACCGCCCCCCATGTAGTTGGCGAACGCTATATGGTTCGCGCTGTTCATCCGCCAGGCGACGAAGCTCGTGCACTCACGGCTGTAGAACCGCCACGGGTCGATGAGGGAGTCCTTCGGCGCGTCGCGAAGGTACGCCGGGTAGTCGTCGCCGAGCACCCCGCCGGTGCCCCTCGACGACCAGCGGGCGACGCCGTTCTGGTAGATGACGAAGTTCCCGTCGTTCTGCAGGACTGCCGCGGCGCCGGTGTATCCCACCGTGCGCGACGACCACAGCACCCGGCCGAACGGGCCCGTGACCACCATGTTGCCCCGCGCCTGCATGAAGAGCATGGAGCCGGGGACGTCGGTGTTGGAGGCCCAGTCGATCGAGCCGTCGGTGGTGTCGTACAGCACCAGGTCGCCGTTGTCCTGCATGACGACCTGATAGCGGCGGTCGGCCGAGTGCAGGAACTGACCCGGCCGGAGCGACTCGGTCGAAGCGAGCTTGGTGTTCGTGGTGTTGCTGGACCAGAAGGCGTTGCCCGCTGGGGTGTAGATCATCAGGTTGGAGTCTTCACGCAAGCGCAGGGCGTAGGTTCCGCCTGGGTGGCCGCCGGTCCCCGTCGTCTTGAGAACGGACCCGTTGGCTGCGTGTACGACGAGGTTCCCGTCGCGCTGCAGCTGCGCCCATGCCCCCGGGTGGTCGCCGGTGCCCATCGACCAGATGAGCCGGCCGGTGGACGTGAGGCACAGCGCGAGGTTCCCACTCGACGCCATGGTCAGCCGGTAGCTCCCGTCGGCTGAGAAGAGGGTGTCCCCGCTGTGCATCGTGGGTCCGGACAGGAGGGTGTCCCCTGTGACGAACACCCGTCGCTGTGGGCTCACCCCCTGACCGTGGCGGCGGTGCGCGGGCTTGACCACGCGGTAGATGTAGCCACCGACGCTTTGCTGGGTCTGGGTGAACTGGTACGCCGACCGGCCGTCCAGCCGGTCCGTGTCGACGGTCTGGAACGAGCCGGCCATGAACCGCTGCAGATGCACACGGGCGCCGTCCGCCGCCGGCGACACCGAGCCGTGGATGACAAAGGGGACACCCACCATCGGGCTGGCGGCCGGCGCAACGATCGTGACGGAGTATGGGCTAGCGGCGGCTTCGGCGGGCATCGCGCCGAGGACCACAGTGGCCAGTCCCAGCCCCGCGAGCGATGCAGACAGCCGGCACAGCAGCCTCGTGCTGCTCATCCGGACGGTCTGACGCACCACATTCTTTCTGCCAGAGACTGGGGCGAAATAAATCATACCCTGCCATTCCGCCCCGGTCGCCCGCGTGGCGGGGGCTGACCCCACCGTACGAGCGGACGGCTCGGTTCGCCATTCGAGACGATCCGACCCGCGACCTCCGCTGCCGAGGTCAGAACATGTACGGCGTTGCCGGCATCACCGGCGAACGCCACGCGGTCGAACAGGCAGCCAGCGCTCCAGCGGTCAGCTCCTGCACCAGACCGGCGGAGCCGAGGCCGACTAGCGTCGCACCGCCGAGGTAGGCGGAGCCGAGCTCTCGCACGTCCAGCGCGAGGTCAGCCGCGGCGGTGGTGCGCTCGCAGGTGGCCCCGTCAGTGTCGGCGGCCAGGTGCCACCGGCCGGCATTCCATGGGCAGCGGTCGTCGGTGACCTCGAGCACGACGTCGATGCCGGTGGCGTAACCCCGGGCCGCCAGCGCGCGCTCGACGTCCACCAGCCGCGTCCACAGCCCCTCACCCGGGTGTGCGGTCGGCCCGGACTCGCCGGCCCAGACGAGAAGGCGGTCGTCCGGCGCCAACGGCGGGGTGGTGACCTCCTCCATGAGGTCGAAGTCGAGAGCCCGCCGCCAGAGCGCATGGGCGCTCTGCGGGTCCACCGCCTGCAGGTCGACCACCCGGAGCTTTCCTTCCGGAGAGAGCTTGCCCCAGGAGGCAGTCCGCCGCAGCAGCGCGTAGCCCGTCGGCTGCCCCCGCCGCTCGGCGACCAGGATCTTGAGGGCTTCGGCGCCGGCGGGGCGGCGAACCGGCCGGTCCTCGAGCTGCCGGTCCAGGTGCGCTGCCGGGCGCAGCGTGTTCCCCGGTCGCTGCCGGCACGACGCGGCGTACACCTCTCGCACGATCTGGTCGTGGACGGCGCGGTCGACCGCCTCGAACCGCGTCGTGACGTCGCCGGGGTCCGGCAGCGCGCGAAGCGCCGACCGGCTCGGCAGGCTCACGCGCGCTGACTCCGTCGAGAGCCCGTAACCGAAGCGTCCGTAGATCGTGGGCTCGGACGCGAACAGGCAGGAGACCACTTCGCCTCGCCTGCCCTCGCGGACATCGTCGAAGTGGTGGCGGATCATGGCGGTCAAGAGACCTCGGCGCCGGTGGTCAGGATGCACGGCGACCCAGGACAGCCCCGCGGCCGGTATCACGGCTGTCAGCTGCGGAGGGCGACCGGGCACCGTGAGGCCGAACGAAAAAACCGTGTAGATCCCGCCGAGTGTGCCGTCGCGACTGGCGCCCCACGCGCGGTCCCACTCGATCCACGCGGTTTCGGCCTCGGGGTCGAGGTCGCGCCCGTCGAAGGCGAACGCCGACTGGTCGATCTCGAGCATGACGGCACGGTCGGCGGAGCCGAGGGCAGCAACGGTGATGTCGGCCTCCATGCCGAAACCCTCGCATGAAACTCTCGGGATTTCCTCGGCTAGCACACAGCAAACTCACACAGTCATGGAGTTGGCTGGATGCAAGGATCGGGTAAAGACATAGGAGCACGTGATGACCAACGAGCCAGGGCAGTATCCGGGTCCGTCGTGGCAAGGGACCGGTCAGGAGACCGTGTCCAGGCGCGCCAAGCTCCTGGGCATCGCGGCAGCGCTGGTGTTGGCAGGAGGCTCGGCCGCCGGCGGCGTCGCCTTCGGATACGCCCACTCGGCTGACAGCGCGTCCGCGGCGGGGATCGCCTCGGGTGGGACGGGTTCGTCGGAGCAGGGCGCCCAGGGCACGCTTCCTACCACCCCTCCGTCGGCGAACCCGCCGTCAGGTGGCCAGCCCGGTCACTCACCGCACCAGCACCGCAGAGGACGCTCCTCCTCCCTCAGGGTTCCGGGCCGGGCGACCGCCAGCCAGCAGGTGGGCGTCGTCGACATCAACACCCGGCTGAAGTACCTGGGCGCGAAAGCTGCCGGGACGGGCATGATCCTCACTTCCGACGGGGAGATTCTCACCAACAACCACGTGGTGGAGGGCGCCACGAAGATCAAGGTGACCGTCGTGTCCACCGGTGACAAGTACGTCGCCACGGTGGTGGGCACGGACAAGGTGGACGACATCGCAGTGCTCCAGCTCGCGGACGCCACCGGGCTCACCGCCGTGAACACCGACACCGGCACCGTCTCGGTCGGCGACGCGGTGGTGGCGGTCGGCAACGCGATGGGTGTCGGCGGTGTGCCCAGCGCCGCAGCAGGCACCGTCTCCGGTCTCGACCGGTCGATCACCACCCAGAGCGAGGGCGGCGTGCAGGGCGAGCGGCTCACCGGGATGATCCAGGTCGACGCGCAGGTCATCTCCGGCGACTCGGGCGGTCCGCTGTACAACGCCAGTGGCGGCGTCATCGGCATGGACACGGCAGCGTCGTCCTCCCCGGCACAGTCGACCGGCTTCGCGATCCCGATAGCGCGCGCGCTGTCGATCGCCTCGCGGATCGAGAGCGGCGATGGCGGCGGCAACATCCGCCTCGGTAGCCCGGCCTTCCTGGGTGTTCAGTTCCTGCCCGGGTCGTCGTCCGGCCAGGGCGGCGTTGGCGCCGTCATCTCAGGGGCGCTGCCGAGGACACCTGCGGCGAAGGCGGGCCTCAACAGGGGCGACGCGATCACGAAGGTCGACGGCACGGCGATAACGTCGGGCGACCAGCTGAAGACCGTGCTGGCGCAGTACCAGCCCGGGCAGTCCATCTCGCTCAGCTGGACCGACACGCAGGGCGGGGCGCACACCACGACGGTCACGCTGATCGCCGGACCTGCCGAGTAGGGCCTGCGGAGTCAGTGCAGCCAGCGCACGGCGGCTGCCAGCGCCGGCTCGTCGAGGTCTGCGTACTGCTCGATATCGCTCTCCCGGATGGCCACGATCGATGCGATGAGGTCGGTGCCGAACGCGGACTGTAGGGCCTCGTCGGCCCGCAGAGCGGCCACCGACCCGGCCAGGGTCAGCGGCAGTCGGACGATCCCGCGCTGCGCGAGCGTCTCCTCGCCGAGCGCGGCCGGGTCGACCTCGACCGGGTCCGGCAGCGTGTCGTCGGCTGCCAGCCCGGCGCGGCCGGCGGCGAGGAGGCCAGCCAGCACGAGGTAGGGGTTGGCGAGCAGGTCGAAGCACTTGACCTCCACGTTCGAGGCCCAGGCTTGGCTGCCCTCCGAACCAGGCACCACACGCACGGCCGCCTCCCGGTTCTCCACGCCCCAACAGGCGTACACACCGGCCCAGTGCGAGGGGACCAGGCGGAGATAGCTCACCGGGCTCGGCGCTCCGATCGCCAGCAGCGCCGGCAACCGCGACAAGATGCCGGCAGTGAACGCCTCGCCCTCCGGCGTGAAGCCGGCGGGGCCGGACCCGGCCGCCATCAGGTTCTGGCCGTCCCTCCAGAGGCTGAGGTGCACGTGCCCCCCGTTGCCGACGCCGGGGACCGCGACCTTCGGCGAGTACGACGTGCGGAACCCGTGCCGGTGGCCGATCGCGCGGATCGTCGACCGGGCCAGTACCGAGGTGTCGGCCGCCTCGACGGGAGACTCGGCAGGCACGGAGATCTCGAGCTGCCCTGCGGCGTACTCGGGATGGAACTGCTCGACCTCGATGCCCACGTCACCGAGTGCCTGCAGGACGTCGCGGCAGTAGTCGGACTGGTCGATCAGGCGCGCCATGCTGTATCCCGGTCCGTGGACCGCAGGCACGAAGTCGTCGTCGAAGCCGCGCGAGACCACCCACTCGATCTCGAAGGTGGCCTTGACCGTGCAACCGCTCTCGGCCAGCGAGTCCGTGAGGCGCTGCAAGAGAAGACGGCCGCACTGCGGATGCGGCTCGCCGGTCTGCTGGTAGCGATCCCCGGGGGACCAGGCCCAGCCCGGCTGGCCGGCGAGCGACACCACGCGGCGGACGTCCGGGATAATCCGCAGGTCCCCGACCGGCTCCTCGCCGCGCCCCGATCCGGCGATCCAGTCATCGGCCCGGAACCTGTCGAAACTGGTGGAGATGCCGACCCCCCAGGCGGCGACCTGCGGCAGCCTGGCGAGCGGGAAGGCCTTGGTCCGGGTGACTCCCGAGTTGTCCACGAAGGTGGTCGCCACCCCGACCACACCGAGCCCGGCCAGGTGGTCGACCAGGCCGACCGCGGTCCGGCTGCGAGACTCCCGCTGCGCTGCGTCCATGAGCTGTCTCCTTCACCACCCAGGCGCTCACCGGCCAAGACACATGGACAACCGCGCGGTGTCGCCGCCACACTGTGGTGAGGATTGTAGCCAGGGACGCCCGGGTGACGCCCTTATGGGAGGGAGCTGCCATGACGACAACGAAACCGCCCGCGACCGGACTACGCCGTGGCCTGTCCGTCTGGCAGGCCGTCGGGATCTCGGTGGCGCTGATGGCCCCCAGCATGGCGGCCAACATCAACCCGCAGGGCACCGCGACGTACGTCGGCAGGGCGACCCCGCTGGCGTTCTTCCTGGCCGCAATCGCCGTGCTGCTCATTGCCTACGTCTTCGTCCGGCTGTGTCAGTACTACCGGCATGCGGGGTCCGTCTACGTTTTCACCGGCGCGACCCTCGGGCCGCATGCCGGCGCCGTCGCCGGTCTCGGCTTGATCGGCACCTACGTCTTCTACGGGCTGGTCACGGCCTCGGCCTCGGGCATCTTCGGCTCCGCCTTCTTGGACGAGATCGGGATCTGGAACGACCAGCCCTGGTGGTCGGGGTTCCTGGTCGGCGCCGTCGCCCTGGCGCTCGCGCTCTTCTTCAGCATCGTGCCGGCGCGCCGGGCGACGTCGATCCTGCTGTCTGTAGAAGGCATCACGGTGCTGCTGATCTTCGCGGTGACCGTGGTGGTGCTGGTGAAGATCCTGACCGACAACGCACCGGGTGGTCAGTCGTTCACGCTCGACGTCTTCAAGGTCGAGCCGGGCACGCAGTCGTCTGACCTCTTCCTCGGCATCGTCTTCGGCCTGCTGTCGTTCGCCGGCTTCGAGGCTGCCGCGACGCTCGGCGAGGAGGCCTCGAACCCCAGCCGGGATATCCCGCGGGCGATCCTCGGTACGGCGATCTTCGGTGGCATCTACTTCACGGTGGTGACCGCCGTCGAGATGATGGGTTTCGGCACCGACGCCAAGGGCGTCGACGCGTTCGTCCACTCGTCGGCGTTGCTCGGCGACCTCGGCACGTCGTACGTGGGAGCCTGGGTCGGCGACCTGATCACTTTGGGCGCCGCCATCAGTGCCTTCGCCTGCTGCCTGGCGTGCATCGTCGGCGCCTCTCGGATGATCTTCGCGATAAGTCGCGACCTGACGCCCGGATCGGCGCTTGCCCGCACGGGTGCCAGCGGCGCGCCGGCCAACGCGGCGGTGCTGGTGGCGACGGTGATCGCCGGCATCGCCGTGTTGTGTGCCGTCGCCTTCTCCGCGAAGCCGTTCGACACGTTCCTGTGGAGCGGCACGATGGGCACCCTGATCCTGCTGGTCGCCTACATTCTCGCCACGCTGGGCTGCATCAAGCTGGTGTTCATCGACCGCCGGCTGGCGGTTCCGCAGTGGCAGGTCGTCATACCCATCGCCGCTCTCGGCATGCTCGGCTACACGATCTATCGGAACGTCTGGCCTTATCCGACGGAAGGGCCGGCTCGGTGGTTCCCGATCGTGGCGTTCGGCTGGCTGGCGCTGGTCACTATCGTGGTGATTGCCGTGCCGGCCATCCCTCGTCGCCTTGCTGCCGGGATGGCCTCGTTCGAGGGCGACGTGCATCGGGAGTCGGTCTGACCAGGGGATCGAGATGACGGCGGCCACCGACCATTCCGTGGCCGACCAGCGCCTGGTCGACCATCACTGCCACGGGGTGCTGCTCCGCGACCTCGGCCGGCCGGAGTTCGAGTCGTTGCTCAGCGAGGCGAGCCGGCCGTCCCCGCTCGGCACCACTGCTTTCGACTCGATGATCGGTCTCGCGGTGCGACGCTGGTGCTCGCCCGTCATCGATCTCGAACCGCTCGTCGAACCTGATGAGTACCTGGAACGCCGCGGCGTGCTGGGAGTCCGCGAGGTCGCGCGCCGCTTCCTCGGCGCCACCGGGACCGGCGTCTTCCTCGTCGACACCGGGTTCACTCCCGACGCCATCACCACGCCGGACGAGCTCGCCGGCCTCGCCGGTGCCGGTGCACGAGTGCGCGAGATCGTGCGGCTGGAACGCCTCGCAGAGGACCTGCTGGCCGGTGGCGTTGCGCCCGGTGATCTTCCCGCACGGGTGGAGGAGGCGCTTGCGACGACCCACGCGGTCGGGGCGAAGAGCATTGCGGCGTACCGCACCGGCCTCGACCTCCCGGCTGCCAAGCCGCGTGTCGACGACGTCGTCGAAGTGGTGCGCTCATGCGCGCCCGATGGCTCCGGCAGCTACCGGCTGGCGCATCCGGCGATTGCCGGCTGGCTGGCCTGGACAGCGGTCGAGACCGGACTTCCGTTGCAGTTCCACGTCGGGTACGGCGACAGCGATCTGGACCTCCGAACGGCCGACCCCCTGCTGCTCACCGCCTTCCTCCGGGCCACCGAGGACCGTGGCGTGCCCGTCCTGCTGCTGCACAACTACCCGTACCATCGCCAGGCCAGCTATCTGGCCCAGGTTTTCGACCATGTGTTCATGGATGTCGGCCTAGCCACCCACAACACGGGTGCGTTGTCGGAGACGGTCATCCGGGAGTCGCTCGAGCTGGTGCCGTTCGCCAAGCTGCTCTACTCGTCGGATGCCTACGGCCTGCCTGAGCTCTACCACCTGGCGGCGATGCTCTTCCGTCGCGGCGTGGCGAGGGTGCTCGACGCTCTGGTTACGGCGGGCGAAGCCTCCGCAGCTGACGTCGAACGGATCAGCACATTGATCCTCGGCGCCAACGCGAGTCGCGTGTACCGGCTCGCTATCTAGGCTGCCTTGAGTTTGCGTTGATCTTGCATCGACCCGGATTGTGTGTTTCCATCCCATTAGTAACTCTTGTCACAACAGCCACTAATGGCTCGGGCAAGAACCGGAACCGCTTCTGCAAGCGGAGGATCCCCCATGGTGACGCCCCTCTCGCGCCGCTCCCGTCCTGCTGGTGTCCGGGCAGGCGCCGCTCTCACGGTGGCCGGCGCACTCGTGCTCGCGTCGCTGGCTTCCGGTGCGTACGGGAGCACCGCCCGGTCGGGCGGCGCTCACCCGTCGCTCCGTGCGGTGTCCTTCCACGGTTACCGGGTCGATGTACCGATGCGGTGGCGCGTCGTCGACCTGAGAACACAGACACACGCATGTCTTCGTTTCGACAGGCCGGTGATCTTCCTGGGCCACGCCGGCGATCAGCGCGCGTGCCCCTCCCATGTGGTCGGCGGAGCGCCCGGCCTGCACCTGGAGGCGCTGGATGCTCGTTCGCTGCACGAGCTGGCGGGGCCTGCACGGACAGTTCCCCCGTCAGATGACGTGGCGAACACGCGGCTCCCCAGTCATGGGCCGGTGAGCGAGGCTGTCGAAGGCGCAGGCGTCCTGCTCACCCTCGTGTACGGCGAGTCAAGCACTCGGCTGGTGCGAGGAGTCGTGTCGAGCTCGAGGGTGCTACCTAGCGCCCGCTCCGCGCTGGTGAGCTCGTTCCCCACGGCACAGACCGCCAACGCCGCCGGAGCCAGCGTGCCAGGGAGCTATCTGGGTAAGGGTTTCGACGCATGTACCGCACCCTCCCAGGCAGCGATGGACGCTTGGCGGAGTTTGTCCGACTATGCCTCTGTCGGCGTCTACGTCGGTGGAGTGAGCCGAGGCTGTGCGCAGCCCAACCTCACTCCCTCCTGGGTATCGCACCAAGTCAGCAAGGGTTGGCATCTCGTCCCCACCTACGTCGGTCGGCAGGCACCGTGTACCGGCTTCCAGAACCGAATGTCGTACGACGCGTCGACGGCGGCGGCCCAGGGTGAGGCAGAAGCTGCGGATGCGGTGGCAAGGGCCGACGCGCTGGGCATCGCCGCCCCCAGCACGCTGTACGCCGACGTCGAGGGGTACGACAACACCAAACCAGGCTGTGTCACCGCCGTCTTGAACTACCTGTCCGGTTGGACCAACATGCTGCACAGACACGCCTACGAGGCGGGGGTGTATTCCAGCGCCTCCTCCGGCATTCATGACCTGTCCACGCACTACGACTCCTCCGCCTACCATCGGTCGGACGACATCTGGATCGCCTGGTGGAACTACCAGGCTGACGTCGCCGGTGGCAGCTACGTACCGGACAGCCAGTGGAGCGAGCACCAGCGCGTCCACCAGTACGTCGGCAACGCCACAGAGAGCCACGGCGGTTACACGATCCAGATCGACCGCAACTACCTCGACGTCAGCTCGTCGGTCCCACCACCGCGGGGATGCCCCACCAACCTCGACTTCGCTTCCTACCGGGTCTTGACCACCGGGAACCACGGTGCGGAAGTGGTTGCTGCGCAGTGCTTGCTGGCTCGGGCCGGCTTCAGTCCCGGCGTTGCCACCGGGACCTTCGGATGGCGAACCGCCGCGGCGGTCCGCGCGTTCAAGGCTGCCGTCGCTCTGGCGAGCGACGACTCGGTCATCCGGCGGTGGG
This sequence comes from Propionibacteriales bacterium, assembly GCA_038327385.1. Classification (GTDB taxonomy): domain Bacteria; phylum Actinomycetota; class Actinomycetes; order Propionibacteriales; family Nocardioidaceae; genus JAWWPG01. Next base: position 134 of record JBBQKY010000060.1, on the reverse strand, counting down.
CCTGGACGGCGCTGGCCTCGGCCGGGCCCACCCGGTTCCTCGAACACGGGTCGAGGGGCCCGCGGGTGCGCAAGGTTCAGCGCGCCCTCACGGCACGACTGCAGCGGACCGTCGCCATCAGCGGCGCGTACGAC
>JBBQKY010000059.1:0-13651 GCA_038327385.1 Propionibacteriales bacterium | reverse complement strand
GGAAACCGTAGGCTGGGGACGTGATGAACATCGAGCGCGACGGCAGCTTCTCGGATGCTCTGGCGGTGGCGGCTTTCGAGGGCTGGAACGACGCAGGCGAGGCGGCGAGCGACGCCGTCACCCACCTGCTGGGGGCGTGGCGGTCGACGCTGCTGGCGACCGTGGATCCCGAGGACTACTACGACTTCCAGGTGAACCGACCGCATGTCGGCTTCGACGGCGAGGGCAGCCGCGAGATCTCGTGGCGCACCACCTCGGTCTGGCACTGCGCCGGTGAGCCGTCGCGGCGTGACGTGGTCCTGGTCACCGGGATCGAGCCGAACCTTCGCTGGCGGACGTTCACCGCCGAGCTCCTCGACTATCTGGAGGGTGTTGGGGTCACCACGTTGGTGACGCTCGGAGCACTGCTGGCCGACGTGCCGCACACCCGACCGGTGCCGATCACCGGCATCTCGTCGAACGCCGACCTGGTCGCCCGCCATCACCTCGAACCGTCGCGCTACACCGGCCCGACCGGGATCGTCGGCGTGCTGCAGGAGGCCGCGCAGCAGCGCGGCATCGCCACGCTGTCCTACTGGGCAGCAGTTCCGCACTACGTGGCGCAGGCGCCGAACCCGAAGGGCACGCTGGCCCTCCTCGGGAAAGTCGAGGACCTGCTCGGCGTCTCCATCGACCTGCGCGGTCTGCCGGAGGAGGCGCAGGCCTGGCAGCGCGGGGTCAACGAGATGGCGAACGCCGACAGCGACATCGCCGACTACGTGCGCTCCCTCGAGCAGGAGCGCGACACTGCGGACCTGCCGGAGGCTTCCGGCGACGCGATCGCCAGGGAGTTCGAGCGCTACCTGAAGCGCCGCTCCGACGACGGCTAGCCGTCGAGCGCGATCCCCAGGGACTCCCCGACGACGGCCGCGACGAGCTCACCAGACCCGGCAACCGGGTGGTACCCCGCATCGTCTGCCCAGGCATCCACGGCTGCCAGAGCACGAGGCGCATCGAGATCATCGGCGAGGGCAGCACGGACTGCGCGGGCGGTCCCGCTCGGGTCCGGACCGCCTCGTCGAACTGCCGAGCACCACGTGTCAAGCCGACGACGACCGGTGTCGAGCAGACCGTCGTGCCACTGCCAGTCGCCGCGGTAGTGCTGGGAGAGCAGGGCGAGCCTGATCACCCTCGGGTCCGTGCCGTCCGCGCGAAGCGCCGAGACGAGCACGAGGTTGCCGCGCGACTTCGACATCTTGTGACCCTGGTAGCCGACCATGCCGGCGTGCACATACCCACGGGCGAAGGGACCACCTGGGAACGCCACCTGTGCCTCGCCGGCCGACATCTCGTGGTGCGGGAACGCCAGGTCGGAACCGCCACCCTGGATGTCGAACGACATGCCGAGATGGTGCAGGGCGATCGCGGCACACTCGATGTGCCAGCCGGGTCGGCCGTCGCCGAGGACGGTCTCCCAGCTGGGCTCACCCTCGCGCCGCTGCTGCCACAGCAGACAGTCCAGCGGGTCGCGCTTGCCGGGCCGGTCCGGGTCGCCGCCGCGTTCGCCGAACACCGCCAGCATCTGCGCCCGGTCGAGCCCGGAGACCTCGCCGAAGGCCGGGTCGGCCTTGACGGCGAAGTACAGGTCACCGTCGACGTCGTAGACGGCGCCGATGTCGCGCAGCCGCTCGACGAGCTCCACGATCAGCGGGATCGCCTCGACGGCCCCCACGTAGTGCTGAGGCGGGAGGACGGCGAGCGAGGCCATGTCCTCGCGGAACAGCTGCGTCTCCCGCTCCGCAAGCTCGAGCCAGTCCTCCCCGCTCGCGGCCGCCCGCTCGAGCAGCGGGTCGTCGACGTCGGTCACGTTCTGTACGTAGGTCACGTCGAGCCCGGCGGCACGCCACGCCCGGTTCAGCAGGTCGAAGGCGACGTACGTCGCGGCGTGCCCGAGATGAGTCGCGTCGTACGGCGTGATCCCGCACACGTACAGCGCGGCATGCCCGCTCGCGTCCGTCGCCGCCAGCCGCCCCATGCGCGTGTCGAACACGTGGAGCGGCGGCGCGTCGCCCAGGCGTGCCCGGGCCAGCGCCGGCACCGCTGGTGCTGCCCACGATCGCATGGCGGCAGCCTAACGGCGCGCTCCTAGAGCGCCGGCCAAGGTATGGCGGGCCAAGCACCGGCCGGCGACGGCATTACCCCTCGACGCAGCAGGCTCCTGATCCGCCGTCGCAGCGCAGCCACCTCGCTCGCCGCCAGGAGTGCCCTCAGCTCCGGTCCGGTGGTGGTGTCGTCCAGCGCCTTGTCCAGGCGCTGCAGCGCCTCGACATCGTCGTCGCGCAGCGGGTCGCCCGCCCAGCCCCAGAGCACGGTGCGCAGCTTGACGTCCTCGTGGAACGTCACACCGTGGTCGCAGCCCCACACCCGGCCCTCGGCGTCGGGCAGCACGTGGCCGCCCTTGCGGTCCGCGTTGTTGATCACGACGTCCAGCACCGCCATCTCACGCAGGCGGACGTCGTCGGCGTGCACCAGCAGCAGCGGTCGGCCGACCTGGTCCTCCGCCTCGAGCACGGCGATCCATGCCGGCTCGGCGAAGTCGGAGCCGACGACGTCGACGAGGACCGCCTCCGGGTCGACCTCCACCCACTGCTGCAGCATGCCCTCGCCGAACTGCCCGTCCCGCAGGATCGTCGGTGGTACGACGCCCCAGCCGCCTGCCTGCGAGACGACCCGCGCGGCCCGCTCGCGGGCAGCCAGCGTCCCTCCCGGGAAGTCCCAGAGCGGCCGCTCGCCTGCCACCGGCTTGTAGACGCAGGTCAGCGTGACGCCGTCAAGGCTCACGCGCCCGAGGAACGAGGCGTTCGACGCCAGCATCAGCCGGCCCTCCAGCTCGAGCGAGCCTTGCGTCAGGACGGTCTCCACCGTGCGCTGGTCGAGGTCGTGAGCACCGAAAGCGGGAGCCGGCCGGAGGCGATCCGCAGGCATGTCAGACCGAGGTGCGCTTGAAGCCGTTGGCCCGCGGGCACAGGTGCCCTTCGGGGTCCAGCGGCCCGCCACAGAACTGGCAGGGGGGCCGGCCGGCTGAGACGACGGTGAGGGCTCGTCGTACGAACGAGCGCGCGTACGCCGGCTGGAGCTTCACGACCAGCACCTCGCTGGCCTCGACCTCGACCTCGAGGACCAGCTCATCATCCTCGCTCTCGTCGTCATCTTCGTCCTCGTCGAGGTCCTGCACCACGACGTTCTCGTCGGAGACGGGGAACAGCTCGATGACCGCGAGCCCGGTCTCCTCTTCCCACCCGAGGGTGATGGTGCCCACCCGGAACTCCTCGTCGATCGGCTGCTCCAGCGGCGCCTTGTCGACCAGGCCAGCCGGCGCGACGGCCGGCACTCGAGCATCGCCGCCCAGGCGCCGCAGGGCTTCGTCGAGCAGCAGGTCGAGACGCTCGGCCAGCAGGGCAACCTGCTGCTTCTCGAGGGCCACGCTGACGACACGGGCCTCGTCGCGCGCCTGCAGGAAGAACGTCCGCTGGCCGGGCGGGCCCACCGTTCCTGCGACGAACCGCTGTGGCTGCTCGAACCTGTGGACGACCGTGGGCATGGGGCCGAGCCTACGTCCCCGGTCCGGCGCCGCCGCCGACCGGAGCATCGCTGGAGGGAGCAGCCGCGCGCCGCCGCCGCCGCTTCTGCTGCGGAGCGAGCCCGGCGAGGTTGCCGTGCTCGTTGAGGCGTACGACGAAGGGGCGCAACGGTGTGTACGTGACCACCGACACCGACCCCGGGTCGACCACGATGCGCTGGAAGCTGTCCAGGTGGCTCCCGACGGCGTCCGCGATGATCGCCTTGATGACATCCCCGTGGCTCACGGCCACCCACAGCGCGTGCGGGCCGTGCTCGGCAGCGAGCAACCCGTCGTACTCGCGGATCGCGTCCAGCGCGCGCGCCTGCATGTTCGCCAGCGACTCGCCGCCAGGGAACCGCGCGGCGCTCGGATGGTTCTGGACGACCTTCCAGAGCGGGTCCTTGGCGAGCAGCGCGAGCTCCTTGCCGGTCCACTCGCCGTAGCCGCACTCCACCAGGCGCTTGTCGATGGTGACGGCTGGCTTGGTCGTCAGTGCGCCGGCGACTGCTGCGGCGGTCTGCCGGCAGCGCTCGAGCGGGCTCGACACGATGGCGGCAACCGGTAGCGCCGCCATCCGCTCCCCGAGACCGGCCGCCTGCTGTCTGCCCACGTCGTCCAGGTGAACGCCGGCCGTCCGACCCGCAAGGATCCCACTCGTGTTGGCCGCGGTGCGGCCGTGCCGCACGAGAAGGACAGTCGTCACGTCCGCAACCATAGATGTCGGCTCGGATGCCGAGGTCGCGCACTGAGGTCACAATAGGATCGTGATCGTCGACTGCGCCGTCTACCGAGGCGGCAGCCGGCTGGAGCTGCCGGGGGGTCGTAGCGACTACGTCTCGGCGCGGCGCGTGGCCCGGGACAAGGAGGGCGGGTTCGTCTGGATCGGCCTGCACGAGCCCTCCGAGGACGAGATGTCCGCCGTCGCGCGTGCGTTCACCTTGCACCCGCTCGCGGTCGAGGACGCCCTCGCCGCCCACCAGCGCCCGAAGCTGGAGCGCTATCCGGGCGACCACGTGTTCATGGTCTTGAAGACGATCTGGTACGTCGACGAGCACGACGCCGTGGAGACCGGTGAGATCGCCGTCTTCGTGGGCGCCGACTTCGTCGTCACGGTCCGCCATGGGTCGGGCGCGGAGCTGCGAATCACCCGGCAGAGCCTCGAGCGGCAGGCGAGCGTGCTCGGCCACGGCCCCTTCTCGGTGCTGTACTCGGTGTGCGACCACATCGTCGACGACTACGAGCGGGTGGCCAAGCAGCTCCAGGTCGATGTCGACGAGATCGAGCTGTCCGTCTTCTCCGACGAGCGCACGCAGGACTCCCAGCGCATCTACACCCTCAAGCGCGAGGTCTCGGAGTTCCGCCGCGCCGTTGCGCCGCTGCGAGAGCCACTCACCCGGCTTGCGCACGCGCAGCTTCCCGAGGTGGATGCGCACGCCGGTACGTTCTTCCGCGACGTCGCCGACCACGCCATCCTCGTGACGGAGCAGATCGAGACCCTCGACCATCTGCTCTCGAGCGCGCACGACGCCCACATGGCTCGCATCTCGGTGCAGCAGAACGACGACATGAGGCGGATCTCGGCGTGGGTGGCGATGGCGGCGGTGCCGACCATGATCGCCGGGATCTACGGGATGAACTTCCACAACATCCCCGAGCTGTCATGGCACTACGGCTACTTCATGGTGCTCACCGTGATGGCCGTCTCGTGCACCCTGCTCTACCGCAGCTTCAAGCACTCCGGCTGGCTCTGACCCGCTGCGTCAGGTGGCGGACAGGAGCCCGCTGGCCAGCGCCACGAGCAGTACGACGCCCAGCGCGACCCGGTAGCCCACGAACCAGGTGATCGGGTGGTGGGCCACGAAGCGCAGCAGCCACGCCACAGCGACGTACGCGACGGCGAAGCTGATCAGGGTGGCGACGACGGTGGAGGCGACCGGGATGTTGCCGCTGACGGCGCTGGGCAGCTCGAACAACCCAGCCGCCGTCAGCGCCGGGATGGACAGGAAGAACGACATCCGGGTGGCCGTCACCCTGTCCAGGCCGGTGAAGAGCCCCGCCGAGATCGTCGCGCCGGACCGGGAGACGCCGGGTACCAGCGACACGCACTGGATGAGGCCGATGAACACCGCGTCGCGCATCCGTAGGTCCTGCTCGGAGCGCCGCTGGGTGGCGACCCGCTCGGCGAACACCATCACGACGCTCCAGGCGATGAGGGCTGCCGCGACCCACCACAGGTTGCGCAGCGCTCCCGTCACGAGGTCGCGACCCAGGAACCCGACGACGGCTACCGGGATCGTGCCGACGATGACGTACCACCCCATGCGGTAGTCGAAGCTGCCCCGCAGCTCCGGCCGGGTCGTTCCGCGGACCCAGGTAGATGCGATACGCCAGATGTCCAGGCGGAAGAACACGATGACGGCCGCGATGGCGCCCATCTGGATGACCGCCGTGAAAGCGGTGACGGTGTCGTCGTCGATCGGGAGGCCGAGCAGCTTCTCGACGATCGTGAGATGGCCGGTGCTGGAGACGGGGAGGAACTCGGTAAGCCCCTCTACGACGCCGAGAATCACTGCCTGGAGGAAGTCCACGATCGGCTATTCTGCTAGACCGGCGGCCTCGAGCGCGTCAGCGACGCTGCGCAGCGTTTGGAACCTTTGCGCGTTGTCGGCGTCGAAGAGCGAGACGTTCAGCGTCGTGACACCGGCCGCGGCGAACGCCGTCAGCCGGTCGACGACACGCGCCCGGCTTCCGAGCAGCGACGTCGCGTCGATCAGGCCGAACGGTACGGCGGCCATCGCCGCCCGGTGATCCCGGGCGAGGAACAGGTCCTGGACCTCCTGAGCGGCCTCCTCGAAGCCCATCCGGCGGGCCTGCGCGTTGTAGAAGTTCTGCTCACGGCTGCCCATGCCGCCGACGTACAGGGCCAGGTAGCCGCGGACCCGGTCCGCGCACGCCTGCAGGTCGTCCCCGAGCGAGACCGGCACGGTGGCCGCCACGTCGAAGGCACCGGTCCGCGCGCCCCGCTGCCGCCCGGCGCGGACGCTCGCGAGCAGCTCATCCGCGTGCTCGGGTGAGAAGAGGATCGCGAGCCAGCCGTCGGCGATCTCGCCCGCGAGCTCCAGGTTCCGCGGGCCGACGGCGGCCAGGTAGATCGGGATGTGCTCCCGGGCGGGATGGACGGCGAGCGTGAGCGCCTTGCCCGGCCCGTCGGGCAGCGGCAGGGTGTGGAACTCGCCGGCATAGCTCACGGTCCGGCGCTGCAGCGCCATCGACACGACGTCCACGTACTCCCGGGTGCGGGCCAGCGGCCTGGCGAACCGGACACCGTGCCAGCCTTCGGAGACCTGCGGACCCGACACGCCCAGCCCGAGACGGAACCGACCGCCGCTGAGCAGGTCGAGCGACGCCGCCGTCATCGCGGTCATGGCAGGAGTCCGGGCCGGAATCTGCATGACGGCGGCTCCGACTCCGATCCGGGCGGTGCTGGCGGCGAGGTAGCCGAGCACGGTCGGCGAGTCCGACCCGTACGCCTCGGCGGCCCACAGCACGTCGTACCCGAGGCTCTCGGCGGCTTTCGCGAGCCCGACGTAGCCGGCGATGTCGGAGCCGAGGGCATAGCCGAGGTTGAGCCCGAGCTTCACCTCTCGACAATACGGCGCTGGCCGCGAGACGGCGCGGGTAGAGTCCGGGCGTGAGCGACGTACCTATCGGGCAGCATGCCCTGTTGTCCGACTGCGGGGGCGCCGCTCTCGTGACCAGCGGCGGGTCAGTGGACTGGCTGTGCCTGCCCCGCTTCGACAGCCCTGCGGTGCTGGCGCGGCTGCTGGACGACGAGGCCGGGCACTTCCTCATCGGTCCGGCGGGCGGCGGTCTGGCCACGAGCCGGCGCTACCTGCCGTGTGGGCTGGTGCTCGAGACGACATACGAGGCGCCGGACGGGGAGCTCGTCACGACCGACGCTCTCGCGCTGGGCCGCCGGGAACGGGGGCACCAGCTGGGTCTTGCATCTCCGGGAGTCCTGCTGCGGACGGCCCGCTGCACCCGAGGCGAGGTGAGGGTGCGGGTCGAGTTCGTGCCGCGTCCGGAGTTCGGCCTGGTGCACAGCCGGCTGACCGCGTCGCCCGGAGCCGTCGTCGGCAGAGGCGGCGCGACGGTCCTGGTGCTCAGCACGGACCTCGCGCTGGACATCGACGGTGCCATGGCGGTCACCGAGGTGACGCTCCGAGCCGGTGAGGAGCTGGCCTTCGCCCTCGAGCAGGCCGGCGCGTGGGACGCCGAGCCCGAACCTTGGAGCGCGCGCAAGATCCGCCGTCGTCTCACGTCGACCGAACGGTCCTGGCGCAGCTGGTCAGAGATGCACCAGAGCTACGAAGGCCCCTACCGCGAGCTCGTCCATCACAGCGGCGTCGTCCTGCAGGGCCTGACCGACGCTCGGACCGGCGCCGTCGTGGCCGCGCCGACGACCAGCCTGCCCGAGGGGGTGGGAAGCGCCCGCACCTGGGACTACCGCTTCACCTGGGTGCGCGACGCCAGCATGACCATGCAGGGCCTGTGGGTCGCCGCCTGCCCGGACGAGGCGGAGCACTTCTTCTCGTTCCTCGCCACCGCCGCCTCGACCCAGCTCGACCGAGGGATCGACCTGCAGATCATGTTCGGCGTTGGCGCCGAGCGCGACCTGTTCGAGCGCGAGCTCGCCCACCTCTCCGGCTGGCGCGACAGCGCTCCGGTCAGGGTCGGGAACGACGCGTGGAGCCAGCGGCAGCTCGACGTGTACGGCGCTGTGCTGGACGCCGCCTACACGCTGCGCGAACAGCTCGGAAAGATCGACGCGGCGACGCGCGACTTCCTGACCGCGGCCGTGGATGCGGCCGTGGCGCGCTGGGACCAGGAGGACCAGGGCATCTGGGAGATACGTGGCCCCGCCCGGCACTACCTGCACAGCAAGCTCATGTGCTGGGTGGCCGTCGACCGCGGCCTGGCGATGGCGTCGACGCTGGGCGCCGATGCCGCCAAGGTGGCCGAGTGGACGGCAACACGCGACACGTTGCGCTCCACGATCGAGGAGCTCGGCTGGAGCGAGCGAGCGGGCGCCTTCACCCAGCACTTCGGGTCCGACGAGCTAGACGCCTCGGTGCTCCTGCTGGCGCTCAACGGGTTCCTGCCGGTTGACGACCCGCGCCTGCTGGCGACGATCGATGCCATCGAGAAGGGACTCTCCGACGACAGCGGGCTGATCTACCGCTACCGGGGCGGGGACGGGCTCGAGGGCGACGAGGGATCGTTCCTGTTGTGCACCTTCTGGCTGGCGCATGCGCTGGCCGTCACCGGACAGGTGGCACGGGCCCGCGTCGTCCTCGACCGGGCCGCCGGGTGTGCCAACGACCTCGGCCTCTTCTCCGAGCAGGTCGAGGCGGGCACCGGGGAGCTGCTGGGCAACTTCCCCCAGGCGTTCAGCCACCTCGGGCTGGTGACAGCGGCACATGCCCTCGGCGAGGCGGAGCGCGCGGTCGGGGCGTGAGCGCTGCATTAAGGTCGTCGCCATGCTGCACCGCTTCCTCGGCACGACCGGGCTGAAGGTCTCCCGCCTCGGGCTCGGCACGTTGACCTGGGGTACCGACACCGACCAGCACGAGGCCGCTGACCAGCTGCGCCTCTTCGTCGCGGCGGGTGGCACCCTCCTCGATACCGCGGCGTCCTACGGACAGGGCGCGTCGGAGAGCCTGCTGGGGTCGCTGCTGGGCTCGGTGGTCGGCCGCGACGATGTGGTGATCGCGACCAAGGGCGGCATCACCCGCCATCACGGCGAGCGCATCGTCGACGTGTCCCGGCGGGCGTTGCTGCAGAACCTCGAGGTCTCCCTGCGCCGGCTGGGCGTCGACCATGTCGACCTCTGGCAGGTGCACACCTGGTCCGACGACGTGCCGCTCGAGGAAACCCTCTCGGCCCTCGACTACGCGGTCACGTCGGGGCGAGCCCGCTACGTCGGGGTCTCGAACTACTCGGGGTGGCAGACCGCCCAGGCCGCGACGTACCAGGCCTGCGTCCCGGCGGCGGCCCGAATCGCCTGCACACAGGTGGAGTACTCGCTCGTCCAGCGGGGGGTCGAGCGGGAGGTCGTCCCGGCTGCGCTGTCCTTGGGACTCGGCATCCTGCCGTGGTCCCCACTCGGTCGAGGGGTGCTCACCGGCAAGTACCGCGCGGGCGTGCCCGCCGACTCACGCGCCGCCTCATCCACGTTCGAGCGGTACGTCGGGGAGCACCTCACTCCGCACGCCAGCCAGATCGTGGAGGCCGTCTGCCGCGCCGCGGAGGGCCTGGGACTCTCGGCGGCGGAGGTTGCGCTGGCCTGGGTGCGGGACCAACCCGGGGTCACGGCGCCGATCGTCGGGGCCCGCACCGCCGGACAGCTGCGCGGTTCCCTTTCCGTCGAGCGCGTCACCCTCCCGGACGAGATCATCGAAGCCCTCGACGACGTGTCGGCCCCCCATGCGGGCTACCCCGAGGTCTGAGCCCCTGATTCCTCGAAGCGGATGTGCGGCCGGCCGGCCATCGCCGCCTCCAGATTGATCGCGGCGTTGACGAGAGCCAGGTGGGAGAAGGCCTGCGGGAAGTTGCCCACCATCCGGCCGGCTCCGGCGTCGTACTCCTCCGACAGCAGGCCGACGTCGTTGACCAGCCCGACGAGCCGGTCCATCAGCTCGGTGGCATCGGCCGTGCGACCGGCGAGTGCGTAGGCGCTGACCAGCCAGAACGAGCAGGCGAGGAACGGGTGCTCGCCGCCGCCCACCCCGTCCGCGGTGGCCTCGGTCCGGTAGCGCAGCAGCAAGCCGTCCCGCATCAGGTCCTGCTCGACAGCCGCGATGGTGCCGAGGACGCGGGGGTCGTCACCGGGCAGGAAGCCGACGTGGGGGATGAGCAGGAGCGCAGCGTCCACCTCCGACGTCTCGTAGTGCTGGACGAAGGTGCCGCGCTCCTCGTCGTAGCCCTTGCTGAGAATCTCCGCCCGGACCTGCTCGCGTACGGCCCGCCACTTGGCCACGTCACCGGGCAGCCCGTGCCGCTCCACTCCGGCGATGGCCATGTCGAGGGCCAACCAGACACCGACCCGGGAGTGGGTGAAGTGCCGAGGCGGCCCGCGCATCTCCCAGAGCCCGCTGTCCGGCTCGTCCCAGTGGTCGCAGAGCTCGTTGATCAGGACCCGCTGCAGCCGCCAGGACACGACCGAGTCGCCGACCCCAGCGTTGCGGGCATGTTCGAAGGCCGCCATGACCTCGCCCAGCACGTCGGTCTGGCGCTGGCGCACGGCTCCGTTGCCGATCCGCACCGGACGCGACTCCGCGTACCCCGGAAGGTGGTCGAGCGTCCGCTCCGGCAGGTCCCGCGCGCCGTCGACCGCGTACATGATCTGGGCGTCCTGCGGGTCGCCGGCCAGTGCCCGCATCAGCCAGTGCCGCCACAGCGCGGTCTCCTCGTGGTAGCCCGCGGAGAGCAGCGCCTCCAAGGTGAGCGACGCGTCGCGCAGCCAGCAGTACCGGTAGTCCCAGTTGCGCTCGCCTCCGAGCTCCTCCGGCAGCGACGTCGTTGGCGCCGCCACGATCCCGCCCGTCTCGCCATGGGTCAGCAGCCGCAGCACGAGGAGCGAGCGGACCACCTGGTCGCGGTAGGGGCCGTTGTAGTCGCACATGGCGGCCCAGCGCTCGGTCACGAAGATGGTCTCCGCGATGCGGCTGTCGATGTCGAGCATGCCCGGGACGGGTTGGTGGGACAGGAACCACGTCGTGGTGAACGTCAGCGACTCCCCCGCCGACACGTCGAACTCGTCGACGTGTCGGCCGTCGAGCGCCTTCGGCAGCCGGCTGCCGCGCAGCACGAGCTTGTCCGGACCCGCGATGGCGGTGATGATCGGGTGGTCCTCGAGGTCCTCGCCACGGCTCACCCAGGGCCTGATCTTCCCGTAGCCGAAGCGCACGATCCATTCGTGGCGCATCCGCACGGTGCCCGAGATGCCTTCCACCCGTCGTACCAGATCGGCCCGGCCGTCCCCGACCGGCATCACGTCGGTGACCATCACGACTCCGGTGTCCGTCTCGTGCGTCGTCTCGAGCACGAACGAGTTTCCGGCGTAGCGGCGGGTCGAACGCGCCGCACCCACCGGACCCAGCAGCCAGCGCCCGTGCTTGGGCCTGCCGAGCAGCGCTGCGAAGCAGGCCGTGGAGTCGAACCGCGGCAGGCACAACCAGTCCACCGAGCCGTCGATGCCGATGAGCGCTGCGGTTGCGGAGTCGCCGACGGCCGCGTACTGCTCGATGGGGAGCGCCATGGGGCCGAGGCTAGTCGGCGGGCGCTGTCGACCGGGTCCCGGCACGAGTAATGTGACCGCACGACGGAGGTGGCATGGAGTACGAGTTCGAGCGGTTCCGGTTACCGAACACGATCTCCCGGGCCGCGGTGCGCCGGTTGCTCACCGAGCGCGCCGAGTACGGCGGATGGGAGCTTGCCCGGCTTCGCGTGTACGCCGACGGCAGCCGCCGGGTGGAGCTGCGCCGGCACATCATCAGGGTCCGGCACCAGCTGTTCTCCGACTCCCTCCCCATGGTCTGACTGGTCTGACCATCCGAGACTTACCGCGCGACCATCCGACCTCAGGCGAGGTCCAAGAACCTGTCGAAGACGCGCGCCGAGAACTCCAGCGCGTCGACGGGCACCCGCTCGTCGACGCCATGGAAAAGCGCTGTGAAGTCCAGGTCCTCCGGCAGCCGTAACGGCGAGAAGCCGAAGCAGCGGATACCGAGCCGGTTCCAGGCCTTGGCGTCGGTGCCGCCGGACATCAGGAACGGAAGAACCGTTGCCTCGGCATCTTCCTGCATGATCGAGGCCGTCATCGCCTCGACGAGGTGTCCCTCGAACGGTGTCGACAGCGCGACGTCGTGCAGCAGCAGCTCATAGGTGACGTCCTCCGGGAGGAGCTCACGCAGCGTCGCGAAGAACTCGTCCTCGTAGCCGGGGAGGAAGCGGCCGTCGATGCATGCCGTCGCCTCCCCCGGGATCACGTTGTGCTTGTAGCCGGCGTCCAGCATCGTCGGGTTCGCGCTGTTGCGGACGACAGCCGCCAGCATGCGCGCCGCCGGGCCGAAGTGCTCGATCAGCGCGTCGACGTTGTCCGCCGTGCTCGGCTGACCGGTGATGCGGGCAACCTCCTCGAGGAAAGCACCCATCGCGGGCGTGAGGCGCACGGGCCAGCTGTGCCTGCCGATCGCCACCACCGCCTCGGCCACCGCGGTGACCGCGTTGTCGGCGTTGCGCATCGAGCCGTGACCGGCGGTGCCGTGGGCGCGCAGCCGAAGCCAGGCCATTCCCTTCTCGGCCGTCTCGATCAGGTAGAGGCGCCGACCGGCGACGGTGGTCGAGAAGCCGCCGACCTCGCCAACGCCCTCCGTGCACCCCTCCAGCCACTGCGGCCGCTGGTCGACGATCGCGTGCGCCCCGGCCTTGCTCCCCGCCTCCTCATCGGCGGTGAAAACCAGCGTGACAGCGCGCTTCGGGAGCTCGCCTGCACCGGCCCTCGCCCGGACGACGGACAAGATGGCGGCGTCGAAGTCCTTCATGTCCACCGCGCCCCGCCCCCAGAGGTAGCCATCGGCGACCTCACCGGAAAAGGGGTCCATCTTCCAGTCCTGTTTGGCGGCAGGTACGACGTCGAGATGCCCATGCACGAGCAGCCTGTCGGTCGACTCCGGGTCTCCCCAGCGGGCAACCAGCGATGTTCGGCGCTCGCTCGGCTCGAACAGCTCGGACTCGATTCCGACGTCAGACAGCAACCCAGCGACGTACTCGGCCGCGAGCCGCTCTCCCGGCCCCGAGCCGTCGCCGTAGTTCGTCGTGTCGATGCGGATCAGGTCGCGGCAGATCGTCTCGACCTCGGCCTCGGGTCGGTAGGTGGGCGTCATCGTCCCATCCTGCACTGTGGTGCCCGTCCCGGACAGCCCCGCCTTTGCTAGAGTTGGGTGGCTCGCGAGGCCATCACGAGCACCCAGGTCCGGGTGGCGGAAT
>JBBQKY010000058.1:0-13858 GCA_038327385.1 Propionibacteriales bacterium | reverse complement strand
ATGGCACGAAGCCAACGTGAACAGCAGTTCAAAGACAATCCCATGGACCAAGATCGCAATTATAGATCTTGAAGAGAGCGTCGTCGCTGGTAGAGCGGTGGGGCGGGTGGGGATCGAACCCACGACCTGACGGATTATGAGTCTCCGAATTCACCCGGCAGGAGTAGACAACCAGCGACTACAGTCTCCGGCTCGCCCACTCAGCGTGCTACAGAGGCACCCGTGACACCGAGTTCATGGACAGATCCATGGACAGATCCATGGACAGATCCATGGACAAGGCTCCCGGCCGAACCGCGTCAGCGGTGTCGACGGCACGTGAAAACTGGATCTGGCCCACTTTCCGTGATCGAGTTGGCCCTATCCATCACGCGGCGAGCAGGGTGCGCTTGCGGAGCAGGTCGAACTTGGCGCGGCCGTACATCTGTCTCTTGATCATTTTGATACGGTTGACGTTGCCTTCGACGGTCCCTGAGCTTTGGGAAAGCGTTAGTCCGTTGCGGACTGCCTGGTAGTCGCGCCGTAGTCCGGTGACGAAGCGATGCAGGTGGGGCAGGTCGTCGGTGTCGACACTTGCCATCCAGGAGTCCAGGCGATCACCGTGGCGGCCGGTGAGCATCTCGGCGAACGCGCCGACGTGGGTTGCGGTGGCGTCTAGGTGCGGGCAGGTCCTGCGCGACCTGGGCTGCTTCGGCAAGATCGGCGGTAGTGCCAGGCTCGATGCCCACCTCGGGTGCGGTGGTGTCGGGCTGGCGTAGGCAGCCGTGGTGAGCGGCGACGGTCTTCTCGACGTGCTCGGCGAGGTTGTGCCATAGATGCCACCGATCGGCCACCTGGATCGCCTCAGGTGCCCCACTCCGGGCGCCCTGGGCATAAGCCCGCCGGCGCAGTCCCGGCAGACCACCTCGACGCCCGGGTGCTCACGTAACCACGCGGCGAAGGTGTCAGCTTCGCGATCAGCGAGCAGATCGATGGGCCGGTGAGTATCAATGTCGACTAGCACCGTGCCGTACACATGCCCTCGGCGCAGGGCGAAATCGTCGACACCCAGCACCGGCACGGTGCCGATCACCGGGTCGGGCAGGGCCCGAATCAACCGCAACAACGTGCTCCGAGTCGCCGGTAACCCCAGCGCCGCAGCCAACCGTGCCCCGGCCCGACCGGCCAACGCCAACCCGATCGACTCCAGCATGCCCCGCAACAACACGGTGCACCGCGCATACCGCGCGGTCAGACCGGTGACTTGCTCGGCGAAGGTCCGCACCCCGCAGTCCTCGCCATCGCAGAAAAACCGGCGCACCCGTAGGCGGATCTCCACCCGCCGCCCCGCCACCGCAGCGTCGGCCAGCCTGCGCTCATACCGGCTGTGCACCCGAGTCGACTCGCCACCGCACCCCGGACAACAGGCCTGCATCACCCGAGGATGCGCCCAGATCTGCACCGACCCACCGACCTCGTCGAGTCGCTCGATCACCACATCCGCCAGGTGCGGCAGGAGAACCGCGACAGCATCATGATCATCCCACGACGAACATGATCACAGGCAGATGATTAAGAAGTCTGCAACGACACCCTGCGCGGACCAACTCGATCACGGAAGTGGGCCAGATTCAGATCCAGTTTTCGGCTGCCGTTGACAAGCGGCGGTGTCCACACCCGCTCGACGCGCACGTTCTCGACGACGTGTGCTTTCCACCTCACTGACCATCCTTTCCCTGCAGAGCGCGCTGTCAGCGGCATGTGCGGATGTTGAGGTCCAGGTCCTGGTTCACCTGGCGCCGACCAAAGCGAGGCAGGCAAGCGACCGGCGCGCCTGCGTAAGTATCCCCAGCCGTTGCCGTATCCAAGCTCCTGTGCCACGTGCAGATCGTGTCAGCCTCGACCTTCGAGGGTCTGGCAATCCCCTCTGTCGATCACCTCTCGAACAAGGACACGCTCAACATCCTGCTTGATCGAACCCTGTCCGGGCTGCCACCGGGACTCCCACCGGATCGGACAATGGTCGATCTCTTTATGAACTTCTCGCGGCTCACCGACAAGGCGCTCCGAGAGTACGACGCGGCCCGCGCTGAGCTCCTGCTATTCGTTTCGCCACGCGTCGGTCTGGGCACGAGTTCCTTCCTGCGCGCGATCGACCACATGGAGAACTGTGTCAGCGCGATCCATCGGGCGGTGCTCAACGCGCAAGCACTCCAGGCAAACAAGATCGGCCGAACCGGGCCACGCCTGACCCAACGGCAAGAACAACGGCTGGCCTACCTGCGCAACGCTATCGAGCACTCCGAGAGAAACTGCTCGGGAAGTGGTTCAAAGAAAAGCCCACATTCGACAAGGCAGACGCCTACTCACTAAGGCTGGCGAACACCTCAATGATCATCGGCAATGTGCTGACGTACAAGGAACTCGTGTCAGCGATGACCAAGTGCCACAAGACAATTACCTCTGGCGCGCAAGCGTAACAGCAGATCAGCCATGAGATCCTCGATGACTGGGTGTATGGTCAGTCGGTGAGAGAAGCAAGGTGATGACGATCGACCAGTGGGGCGCTCAGCCCGAGGATATCTGTCCCACAGGTCCTCATGAACTGGGGACTGCTGCTTAGCCTCGATCTTTCATCCCGACCGCATGGCGATCTTTGATCTCGCTGGTTGTCGAGTGGCCGGAGGGAGTCTCACCCTCCGGCTCTCGCAGATCCCGGCGTGAACCTCTCGGCTCACCGGGCTCCTGTCATCCGGCTCTTGCCGCCGCTGTTCTCGTTTGCAGTTCCCATCTCCAGTGGGCGAGGAGTCCTGGCCGGGACTTCTTGATCCCGGCCAGGGTTTGCGACGCCCGGCGGGGTGCCCGGCGCAGGTGTTTGTACTTGCGTCTGGCCCACCGCACCAGATAGCGGTCGATGTGGAACAGCACGCACACGGTCTCCGACGGGCGGAAGCGCCCGAAGTAGGCCGCCCACGCACCGGCTTTCGCGTTGATCATCTTGGCGATGTCGTGGAAGCTCAGGTCGCTGCGCAGGTGAAAACGCATCCGGCGGATCTGTTGCCGGATGGCCGTGGCGGCCTTGCCGCTGATCGCCGGGGTGAAGGACGTGAACATCGTTCCGTCCTTCCGTTTGGCCGATCTCGGTTTGAACGTGTACCCCAGAAAGTCAAACGACACCTGCCGATGACGGCCGTGGCGGTTGCTGTCCTTGCAGTACACGATGCGGGTCTTGTCCGGGTGCAATCGCAGCCCGCCGCATTCCGCCAGACGCGAGGCGATCGCGTCTTTCACCCGTCGGGCCTGCTGCTCGCTCACGCAGTGCACGATCACGTCATCGACGAACCGCTCGAACGGCACATCCGGGAACTCCCGCGCCATCCAGGTGTCGAAGGCGTAATGCATGAACAGGTTAGCGAGTAGCGGGGAGACCGAAGCGCCTTGTGGGCTGCCCCGATCCCGAGCGGTGACCGATCCGTCCGCGTGCCGCAGCGGCACCTTGAGCCACCGCGCGACGTACAGCAGGATCCATGCCTGGTCGGTGTGGTGGGCGACCGCCTTCAGAATCAGATCATGGTCAAGGTTGTCGAAGAAGCCCTGAATGTCCAAATCGATCACCCACGCATACCGCCAGCACCGCTGCCGGCACGTGGCCACCGCGTCCAGCGGCGAGCGACCCGTACGATAGCCATAGGAATCCGGGTGGAACACCGCTTCCACCAACGGCTCCAGATAGGCCACCGCCACCGTCTGCGCGATTCGATCTTGAACAGTGGGCACTCCCAGCACCCTTGTCCCACGACCCCCATCCTTGGGAATCTCCACCATCCGCACCGGGGCGGGAAAGTAGCTCCCCGACGACATCCGATTCCACAGCTTGTACAGGTTGTTCTGATAATCCTGTGCGAACTGCTCGACCGTGACACCGTCGACCCCGGCCGCTCCCTTCTTGCTCCTGACCTTCTCAAACGCCGCCACGACCACCTGCTTGGAGATCTCAAACGGCTTCGAGCCTGGCTCGTTCATCCGGCTCCTCCCGGGCACTCCGGTTGACCATCAGTTCAAACCTGGATGACCCGTCCCCTTCGCTCCGCCCGCATTACCAGGCATCACCGCTACTACGAGACGGTCCGCCCCTGTGCCCCGCAACCGGTACTCAACCCCTTAAGGCTCATCACCTCTTGGAGCGCTCCCTCTCGCCCCCGACCGGCTGCCGGGGACACTTTCGAGACGACAGGTTCCCGCGTTTCCGTGCAGAAGCCCGGACCAAGCTCGCGCCACCTACATGCCGGACACCACCTGGGCGGTAAACAGGTATCCCCCAGACTCATCCCAGAGACAAGATCAGCCCCCGGTTTTGATGCCGTCTGAACTTTCGACACTTCAACGGTGGTTCGCTCACGCTCGCCTTCTTGATCCACACCTGACGCGCTCACCGGCACGCCGTTTCCGCATCGCTCACCACCCCGGCTCTTAACCGACGCAGCATGCGGTGGTTTGAAACCACCCCCTGCAGAGCGGCTCCGGAGGACCTACCTCCATCTCCTGCACAGTTGCGCACATCAGCAGAACCCGATCTACATCGGCTTCCCCTCTCTGTGCTCGCGGCACACGATCTTGTGGTGATTGGTTCGGATGGTGGGCAGGGTGATTTCCGGCCCTGCGGTGATGGCCGGTCCTCCGGGTCCTGTCTGGGGATCGGTGTTGCGGTCAGGGTGTGAGGGCGGTCAGGCGGGTGTGGGCGGTGGTGATCTCGCGGGCCCAGGGCCAGGTGTGGGGGATCTTGAGAATGGTGCGTCGTGCGGTGCGCACGAGCCGGCCGGCGACGGCGAGGATGCGCAGTCGCAGCCGTTTGGGTTCGTATCGGGCGGCCGCGCCGGTCAAAGCGAGGCGCTGGGTCCAGGCGAGCAGATCATGGGCGAGGGCGGTGATCGCCAGCCAGACCCGATTCTGCACGAGGTCGTGGAAGGGAAGGTTACGCATCCCGGTGTCTTTGGCGTTGCGGATGCGGTCTTCGACGCGGGCGTGGCGGCGGTGGCGTAGTTCCAGGTCGGGCAGCTGACCACCGGGGGTATTGGTGAGCATGCCGACGATGCGATGACCGTCGACGTCGGTGATGCGCAGTTGCGCGCCGGGGTGCGGGCGCTCCCGGCGCAGGATCAGCCGGGTCCCGCCGGCCAACTGGACAGGTCGACCAGTCCGGTGGCTTCAGCGACCCACGCCCCCTCGCGGGGTTCGATGATCGGCCCCTGCCCTCCGGCGCGTGGCTTGGTTACCTGGTAGGCGGGGATCCAGGCTGCCTCGGGGAGCTGGGCCAGGACCCAGTGGATATCGAAGTGGTGCAGGTAGGCACCCACCGAGAACTCCACGCCCAGCGCCGCCAGATGATGAGTGAAGGAATGCGTGGCGCCTGCGGCGTCGGTACGCACCAGCACCGAGTGTCGACCCTGTTCATCGGACGTGCGCCACGGTGCGGGGAGTTGCGCCAGCACGGAGTTGAACACCTCGATGTGGTCGGCCGCGGTGTTGGAGCCCGCGTTGCCCGGGCGCAGCAGCGCGGCCACCGGTTCCCCGGTACCCCCGTCGCCGTGATCGGCATAGGTCAGCAACGGTTATAGGTCGGCGCGGCGGCCTCCTTGTCCGAATGCGCGGTGACCAGGGTGGCATCGAGATCGATCACCACCCGCCCGTCGGCGACCGGAGCCCCCGCCCAGCTCCACACCCGCTCCCGGGCCGCGGCCCGAGCCCCGGCGATCGCGCCCAGCGCGGCATCGACATCCTCGGCCACCGTGGCGACCAGCCGTGACACTTTCGGATCCCAGGCCACCAACCCGAACGCCCCAGGCTGAGCCCGCAACACCCCGATATCAGCGGCGCAGTCCCCACCCAGCGCGACCGCCACAGCCAGATCCAACACGACCTTCCCCGGATCATGGATCGCCCACGGCCGCCGCCACGGCCCCAGCCGCTGGGACCGCTCCCCGGACAGCCCGCAGCGCCCAGCGACCGCCACCAGCAGTGACCCACCGTGTGCGACACCAACGACTCACCGAAGGTGATCACTGACAACCACGGGCGACGACAGTTATTCTTCACTCGCGAAGTGCCTCTCTACCTGGTCTGATCCGAGCCTTGAGAACTCCGATCCAACCGGGCTGAGCAGGCACTTTCGCGCATCTAGCTCCGGCATGTCACTTACATGATCAATTACGATGAAAGCCCGAGGTTAGCCGTGATGCGGAAACCAGGCCTCAAGATCGAACAACGGACCCTGCCCGTACAGCCGCGTTCACAGCCCGATCACGCACGTCCCGAGGGTACGAACCGATGTGTGTACCGGTGTCCGTGCCAGCAGATCGGCGACCGTAGCTGTTGCCAACGGGGCGACGGCTTTCGGTTTGTCCGGAGGTCTTCGGTTCTGTCCGGAGGTCGCAGCCCCGAGGTCACGCACCCCGAGGTCAGGACGGGGATCACTAAACCGCGGGGAGCAGCCCGGTCTTCTGCCACGCCGCGAGCGTTTGCTCGGCGAGGGTCTCGGCGGGCGGCAGCTCGGGATACGCGTCCGCCATCGTGCGCCGCGCATGGCGAGGGCGGGCGGTGAGCCGGTCGTCGAACGAGAGCTCCTCCGCGGGGAGCGCGCTCGCCACCCGCGCCACGTCGGTGTCGTGCCGCCCGGCGTCGATTGCCATCGCCCGCCAGCTCGGATAGGGGACCTCGGCGAGGGCGTATCCTGCGCGGTCGAGGGCGCGCACGACGTCGGCCCACGCGACGGTCTCCGCGTGGATGAGGTGGTACGCTCGCCCACGGGAGCCGTCCGTCCCGGACAGCGCGACGACGAGCCGGCCGACCCAGTCGACCGGGCTGAACCGCACGCTCGTCTCCAGGACCGGTGCACGGCCCAGCAGCACGCAGATGCGGACGACGCTCTCAAGCAGGTCGTCGGGATTCGACCGCGGCAAGGCCAGGCCAGCCGTGATCCGGCCCGGTCGAAAGATCGCGGCGTCCACCCGTCCCTCCTGGTGTGCGACGCTCACCAGCCGGTCGGCGCTCCACTTGCTCATGGCGTACCCGCCGGACACCGGCTCGGTGAGCTCGAACGGCTCGCCGGTCACCGTCCTCGCGACAGCCGCGAGACTGCCGACGTAGTTGAAGCGGGCCCGGCGGCCCTCGGCCAGCTGCAGCAGGTACTCGGTCGAGCGCACGTTGGCCTCGTACAGCGACCCGTAGGGCAGCGTCATGTTGACCCGCGCCCCGCAGTGCACGACCCGGTGCACGCCCTCCCCCAGCGCCGCGAAGTCGCCTGCGGACAGCCCGAGAAACTCCTCCGAGAGATCGCCCGGCACGGCCTCGACCCGACTCCGCCCCTCGGCCGCCAGCCCGTCCAGGCCGGCGCGCAGCTTCGCGACGCGCTCCGCCTCGGTCGCGCCCCGCACGACGCAGCGAACGACGTCACCCTGCGACAGCAGCTCGTCGACCAGGGCCGCGCCGAGGAACCCGGTCGCCCCGGTGACGAGCGAGACCGATCGTTCGCCGGCCACGTCACGTCACCCGCGGCGCGGACGCGTCGCCCGTGGCGACCGCGGGCGCACTGAGGCTGCGTGCGTACCTCCGCACCGTCGCGGCGTCGGCGGACGGCGCCGCGACGGTGCGGTGCAGGGCGCGTCCGACTCGGGCGGCCACCTCGACCGCCGTCAGGGAGTCGCCGCCGAGCTCGTAGAAGCTATCCGATAGCCCAATTTGCTCGATCTCCAGGACGTCGCAGAACGTCGCCGCCACGACGAGGTCCGTCCGACTCCACCGGGAGGACTCCGGCTCGGGCGGCGTGGCCGGGTCGACCGGCACGGGCTCCGGCAGGGCGGACCGGTCCACCTTGCCGTTGGCGTTCACCGGGAACTCGGACAGCACGGCCATCCGGGTGGGCACCCATGGGGGCGGGAACCTCTTCTCCAGCTCCTTCTTCAGCGACGCCGGCTCAACGTCGGCGTCGCCGTCGCGGAGCAGGAACGCGTCCAGCGTCACCCGGCCGTCGTCGAACCGCGGGAGGACGAGGGCCTCCTTGACGTGACCCGAGACCCGCAGGGCCTCCTCCACCGCCGCCGGTTCCACCCGGTGCCCCCGGACCTTGACCTGCCGGTCCGCGCGGCCCAGCACCGTGACGACACCGTCAGTGCCCAGGCGCGCAAGGTCCCCGGTCCGCAGAAGCATCGACCCGTCGGCCCCCCATGGGTTCGGGATCCAGCGCGCCGCGGTGAGCCCCGGCCGGTGGCGGTAGCCGCGTCCGAGCGACGGGCCGCCGACGAGCAGCTCCCCGACGTCGTCCACGTCGACGAGCTCGCCGTCCCGATCGACGATGTAGGCCTCGACGTTGTCGATCGGCCTGCCGATCGGCGCCCGGCTCCCGACGTCCTCGTCACCCGAGAGCCAGTGACAGAAGCACCCGTGCGTCTCGGTGAGCCCGTAGTGGTTCACCACGACCCGCTGTGGATCGGCGCCCATCCACGTCCGTAGCTCGCGGCTGACGGTGAGCGGCTCACTGCCCACCATGAGCTGGCGGGCCAGGCCGGTGTCGGGGACGCCGCGTGCCGTCAACATGCGCAGGTGGGTCGGCGTCAGCTTGAGCAGGCCACCGTCCGTCGTCCTCGACAGCTCCAGCAGGTTGTCCGTGCTCGCACCGTCGGGCACCACGACGATCGGCCAGCCCGCCAGGAGCGGCGTGAAGATCGTCGTGAGCGATCCGAGGAAGAACAGGGAGGCGCTGAGGAACACGGTCTCGTCCGCGCGGAGCGCGAAGGCCGCGCGGCACCAGAGAGCGTAGTTGACCAACTGACGGTGGGTGCCCTCGACGCCCTTGGGCTCGCCGGCCGTGCCCGAGGTGTAGAAGATGTAGGCGAGGTCCTCGCTCGCCGCGCCCTGCGGTGCCGCCGTCGACGCCGTCGCCCGGTGCTCGAGCGCCGACACCGTCAGGACCGCGGCCGGGCCCGAGCGCACCGACTCCGCGAGCTCGTCGGTCGTGACGACGATGGACGCCCCGCACCCGTCGAGGATCGCCCGGGTCCGGTCGGGGTGGTCGTCGACCGACAGCGGGACGTACGCCCCACCGGCCTCGAGCACGGCGAGGATCGCGGTGAGGGCGTACAGGCCGCGGGGCAGCAGGAGCGCCACCGGCACCTCGCGGCCACAGCCCTCCTCGGTGAGCACCCGCGCCCACGCGAGGCTCGTGGCGAACAGCTCGCCGCGCGTGACGCGGTCGGCACCGCAGAAGGTGGCCGGCCGGTCCGCCGGCAGGTCCTGGGCCCGGATCAAGCTGGTGATCGAGGTGTCCACCACGGCCCGGGTGGGGCCGCGCAGCGCGGCGGTCTCCGCCTCGAGCGTCCAGACCGCGTCCGTCGCCCCGTCGCCCTCGCCGTCGTGGCAGTCGTCGGCCGCCCGCCCAAAGGCCGACGGCGGGGCTCCCGCCAGTCGCCGGTCGATCTCGTCGAGGCACGTCCGGTGCGTGCCGGAGAAGTCCCGCCGGCTCCAGCCGTGCGGGACCGGCCGGGTCGTCGGCCACACCGAGTGCTGACCCACCGCGTTGGCGACCACGCCAAAGGTAACGTCGTCGTAGTTGTCCCACAGCGCCATGTCGCCTCCGATCCGCGTCGTCCGGTCCCGCCGCGAGGGTCCTGGTGGTCAGACCTCCGACGCCGGCCGACGACGTCACTAGTTCTTGACGCCCCGGTACACCCCCAGGAGTTCAACGGGAGCGCCGCCGGGGGTCGAGATCAGGGCCATCCGCAGCGATCGACCCCCGACGGAGGTGACGATCGGATCCGCACGCTGCGTCGCCCCGGCGGCCAGCGCCTTGCCGCAGTCGCGTTCGATCGACGTGCTGTAGACGCCCAACGACGGGAATCCCGAATCGTTCATGGCGAACGGGGAGGGCGGCGCCTCGTCCCGGACGACGACGAGGGCGCATGTCCCCTGAGGGAGGGGGAGCGGCGCCCGTCCCCACGCCGCCCTCACCCCGATCTCGTGCCATCGGGCCCGGGCGAATGCCGCCCAGAACGCGGCTTCGGCCGGCACGTCGGCGGCGTGGCAGAGGACGCCGACGAGACCGCCGGTCGACGACGAGGACCCGAACCACGTCTCGTCCCTCGGCGTCTCCATGGCGACGCAGACCGGATCGTCCAGGATCCCCGCCCGGCGCAGGAGGCTGCCGACGTCCGGTCTGCTCACCACGGGTCCCGCGGTGGCCGGTGGCGGCGAGCCGAAGATTCCGCCGTAGGCCCCCCGCCGGCCGGTCTGTCGTCGGTGCTGCACCACCTCCAGCCGGACCCCCTGCGGGCCGACGAGCAGGGCGAGGGGCAGCACCTCGGCACCGTCCTCGGCCGCACCGTCCTCAATGCCCTCGAAGCCCGCCGGGAGCACGACGTCGTCGACGACGCTGGGGGTGAAGCCCAGGTCAGAGGTGAGGTCGATGCCCCGCGCCCGCTCGCCCTCCATCGTGAGATGGGTGATCCCAGTGATCATTGGATGGGCACCGTGCGCGCCCGTTCCCACGCGCTGCGCGAGCTGCGGGGTACGTTGGGCAGGCTGTCCCACACGGCAGTGACGCCGGGGCGGTTCAACTTGTCCTGACCACCGCGGGGCAGCGGTTTCGCCACCACGACTACACGGCAGGGCGCGCGCTGGGTACCCAGCGCGTCGCGGAGCCAGGACAGGATGTCCTCGGCCCTCGGCTCGGCGTCCGCGACGGGGCGCACGAGACACCCGATGTCCTCGGCGCTGTCGGCCAGCCACAGCGCGACCGCCGCCGCCTCCAACACCTCCGGATGGGCCGAGGCTGCCTCCTCGACCTCCGTCAGGTAGATCGCATAGCTCCCCTTCATGACGACGTCCTTGTTGCGCCCTACGATGTAGTAGCGGCCCGCGTGGCGACGGGCGACGTCACCGGTGCGCAGCCAGCCGTCGACCAACGTCTGCGCGGTCGCGGCCGGATTGCGGTAGTAGCCGCCGAAGACCTGGTCGCCGGTGAGTTCGAGCTCGCCCTCGCCGTTGCCGTCGACGAAGTGGCCCTCCGGGTCGCGGAGGCGCGCCGTGACCCGTTCGGGGACACCGACGCTGTTGGTCGCCAGCCCGTCGTCGCCGCGTTGCCCGAAGAAGGCCGCCGACGACGTCTCAGAGAGCCCGTAGGCGTTGAATAACGGGAGCCCGAAACGGCGCTGGAACCGCTCCTGGGTGGTCACGGAGAGCGGCCCGCTCCCCGTAAAGCACAACGGCCCGGGGCGGCTCTCGTCGCGATCGGCCGCAAAGCGGTTGACGACCTCGATTAGCTGCGGGACGAGGAAGGTCTGCTCGATGCCGTGGTGTTCGATGCGCGACCAGTACTCGCGGGCGGTCGAGACGGTCACCTCCGGCAGCACCACCACGCACGAGCCGAGGACGGCGCCCCAGGTGTGGTGCAGGTTGATGACCCCGGAGCCCGACATCCGCATGGACCGCGCGAGACGGGCCGGTCGGGCGCCGTGGAGACGGAGCGAGGCGGAGACGTTGCCCAGCGTCCCGGCGTGGAGACGCTCGTGCGTGAACACGATCGCCTTGGGGTCACCCGTGCTCCCGGACGTATAGCCGATGAAGGCGGCGTCGTGCGGGACGTCGGGCGCTGACTTCGGGCGCAGGGTGGTGACCGCGACCGACGGCTCCATGGTGACGAGGAACGTCGGGGTGCTGTGCTTCAGGATCGACGTCCGCAAGCGGGAGCCCCATTGCGGGTCGAGCAGCACGGGCGGGCTGTCGAGCTGCCACAACGCCAGGAGGGTCGGCACGAGATCAGGGTGTTCGTCCAGCACTAGCGCGGATACGCATTCGCCGCGCGCCCCGCCCTTCACGAGCGCCTCGCGAATCTCGTCCGCCCGCGTGCACACGTCGCCCCATGTCAGCGTGACCCCGGCGTGGGGCTCCCGTGCGTAGACGACGGCCGGATCGTCGGGCCTGCCGGCCGCGAGCTCCTCATGACATTCGAGCAGGTTCTTCATTCCCGACCACCTTCCATTCGAGATGATGGGCGCTAAGCTCGAATCCGTTCCGCAGATATGCCTTGTGGGCACGGCGCCTGTGGTATCCAGTGTCCAGGTGCACGGCGTCGCAGTCCTGGCGACAGGCCTCCGCCTGCACGTACTCGAGGATCGCCGTGCCGAGGCCGGTCCCGTGGTGCGAGGTGAGCACGGCGAGGTCGTCCAGATACAGGATCCGCCCCCACGCCATGGAGTGCAGGACCCGGTAGCCCCCGATCGCCCGGACCTCGCCGTCCCGCTCGATGAACACGATCTGGTAGCCCTCGTCGCGCTGACGTTTCCAGCGCTCGACGAAGACCTCTTCCGACGAGATGTTCTGCCGCAGCTCTCGGAATACCGGCCAGCACCGGCGGACCTCGTCCGACTCTCGGGCCGCCTGAACAGTATCCCGGGTCATCTCGTCTCTCCTCGTATTCTGGGGCCACGCCCCGCGCGGTGGCGCACATCGAGGACGCACGGGGAGGCCGGTCGCCATGCCGAGCGCGGCGGGTCGCCGTGGCCCGGGCGACGGCGCAGCCGCCGATCCACCCCTCATGGGCCCCCCGACGTGTGGATACAGCAGCTCGTCCTCGCGGCAGGTCACTCATATTCACACAGTGAACGTGGCCATTGCAATCGAATCGGCGCAGGTCATCGACGAAAGACCGATAGTGTTGCTCTTACTTCGTCCTCTCCGAGGAGGGCCGCCCTCATTGACCGATCCCTATTTCGAGTTCGAGGAGTTCCACGAGAACTGCGAGTACTTCTACCTGCACATCGCGGCCACCGAGAAGGAACACAAGGTCCACTCGTTGTCGACCGCGGCGAAGGCATGCCATACATTCGACGACATCGCGGACCTCGAAAGGGGATTCACCGCATATCTCGGCCTGCTCGCCGAGAACTGGAACGAGGTGTACCACACGCTGCGTCCGTGCTGAGCCTCGCGTATCGGACCACTGCTGGACGATGCCGCGGCCCTCACCCGGCAACGGATTCGAGCGCGACATCCCGGGTGATCATGACTTTCCGAGGTCTTCGCTTGCAGCATGGTCCAATGCCCCAATGATCCAATCTGCCATTGAGGAGTTCTTCCGCTTGGCAGCTGACTGCCAGCGGTCGTGTCGCTTGGCCTGCACGTCGATCTTCAGTGCCGTGGTCTGGAGCATCTCCTCGTCGCCGGATGTCCGGCGGTTGGCCAACTTTGCGGCCTGCTCACCGTAATCTGTTGCAGGACCAGCTCAACTGTTCAGCCCGCACCAACCAAGCGTCCTGCTCGTCGTTGGGCCGTGCGGCCACCTCCATGTGGTGACCGAGGCTTAGCGTGTCCCGTCGACGAGACACCGGGAACGTCCTTGCCACCCACGTATAGTTCCGCAAGGTCTGATAGCCCACCGAGGTATCGGTGATCGCCTGCTCGTAACGATCACCGTACGCGCCGCAGGACGGTACGATACCGAAGTGGCCGGAGTGTCCAATGCGCTTCCTGCAGACGGACTGTCGTTTGACGACCGGCCCGCAGGCGGCTCTGTCAATACGAGAAGGATACTGGCTGGAGAGTATCCGGAACCTGCCGTCTGCTGAGAATCTCCTCAAGAGGACGATCGCTGCTGAGCAGAAGATGGGATAGCTTCCAAGGATCTCATGATCCTGTCGCAATTGCTCGGCCTCGTGCGTCGAGCGATGCTTGCGCGAGCATCAATGAATCATCGTAACTGGTCAGGTCGCCAGCGGCGTGTCTAGTTGATCTCGGCTGCAGGATGTTGACCATGGTGTGGTGCCCGCCGATCGATGTCCGTCCTATGAGGAACTCGCGGCGCTTGCTGTGCGGCAGGCTGAGCAGATCGAGC
>JBBQKY010000057.1:0-13998 GCA_038327385.1 Propionibacteriales bacterium | reverse complement strand
TGCCAGAGTCGGGACCCCGATGGGCGGGTTCGGGAAGTGCCTCAGGTCTGGCGATCAGCGGATGGCGCTGGCTTGCGACAATACCCGAGTGGAGCACCCCCTGACATCCGGCGACCAGGCAGCCGCAGCGCCGGCGCCCCCAGCGGTCACCGTGCGCTACTGGGGCGCGGCTCGAGCAGCCGCCGGTCGCGAGGAGGACGTGGTGAGCGCTCGGTCGGTGGCCGACGCCTTGGCGGCGGTCCGGGCGCTGCACGCCGACAAGCCGCGACTCGCCCAGGTGCTTGCCATGAGTTCGCTGCTGCTCGGCGACAAGCCGCTCGGGTCCAGCGACCTGAGCCAGGTCCCGGCCAGGAGCGGGGACGTCATCGAGGTGCTCCCGCCCTTCGCCGGCGGATGAGTGAAAACCGAGCCTGTGCGCGGAAGTTGCGCTGCGGAGCGCCGTACGGGCACCGAGACCGAGCCTGTGCGCGGAAGTTGCGCTTAGGAGCGCCGTACGCGGCCGGATGGTTGACCGGAACGGCCGGATGGTCGGAGTCTCAGGATGCGAACCCGCTCCCGAGCGGCTGGTGGCCTGCCTAGCATTCAAGGGAGGTGCGGCGCGCCGAGGTGCTCGCCGCACAGGTCGGGCAGGCTCGCCGGCAGCGAGCCAATCTCTCGGAGGTAGTGGCATGAGTCGTGACGCGGTACTTGTGGACGCCGACTGGGTCGAGGGTCATCTCGATGACGAGGGCGTCGTACTCGTGGAGGTCGACGAGGACACGACGGCGTACGGCGCCGGCCACATCCGGGGGGCCGTCAAGATCCACTGGCAGGACGACCTGCAGGACCCCGTACGACGCGACTTCGTCAACCAGCAGCAGTTCGGCGAGCTGCTCGGCCGGCTGGGCATACGCAATGACGACACTGTCGTCCTGTACGGCGGCAACAACAACTGGTTCGCGGCGTACGCCTACTGGTACTTGAGGCTGTACGGCCACGACAGCGTCGTCCTCCTCGACGGCGGGCGCAAGAAGTGGGAGCTCGAGGGGCGGGCGCTGACCGAGGACGTGACCAAGCGCGACCAGACCAGCTACAAGGCGCAGGCCCCCGACCTCTCGATCCGCGCGTTCCGCGACGAGGTCGTGGACTCGATCGGCGCCCGCAATCTCGTCGACGTGCGCTCGCCGGACGAGTACGCCGGCCGGCTGCTGGCGCCCGCGCACCTGCCGCAGGAGGCTGCCCAGCGTGGTGGGCACATCCCGACCGCGGCGAACGTGCCGTGGAGCAAGGCGGCAAACGAGGACGGCACGTTCCGGTCGCAGGACGAGCTGAGCTCGCTGTACGAAGGTGCCGGCGTGGACTTCAGCAAGGACACCATCGCCTACTGCCGCATCGGGGAGCGCAGCGCGCACACCTGGTTCGTGCTGCACGAGCTGCTCGAGCAGCCCAACGTGAAAAATTACGACGGGTCGTGGACCGAGTACGGCTCTCTGGTCGGCGTGCCGGTCGCCGTCGGTGACCAGCCCGGCGAGGCCGCGTGAGCTGTGGCGCCAAGGCGGGGGCGGCGCGCGGCGGCGTCGTCGATCCGCTGACCCAGGCGATCATCCAAGGGACCGTGGTGCGCGGCAACCTGCCCGTCAAGGGTGCCTACGTCCGGCTGCTTGACCCCAGCGGCGAGTTCGTCGCCGAGGTCCCGACAGGCGACCACGGCGACTTCCGTTTCTACGCGGCGGACGGCGACTGGACGGTGCGGGTGCTCGCTCCGCAGTCCGCGCCGGCCGAGGCCACGGTCACCGCGTCGCAGGGGACCGTCGCCGAGGTGGACCTGACGCTCTGAACGTCGCTGGGGTGGTCCCGCGCGATGGCGGCGGCCGTGACCGACGTACGACGTCTCGGTGCAGCGCCTCGCCACTACACTGTCCGGGTCCTGACGGATCGGGCCGCCGCGAGGGCGCCTGACGGCGACGAGGGAGACCGTGGCCAGCGAGCGGAATGAGCGACCCTGGGGTTACTTCCAGACGGTCGACGAGGGCGACGGCTTCCTGGTGAAGCGGATCTGTGTCAGCCCGGGTCAGCGGCTGAGCTACCAGCGGCACCGGTCGCGGGCTGAGCACTGGTTCGTCGTCGACGGTGACGGGGTGGCCACGATCGACGACGTCGAGCACCGGCTGACGCAGGGAAGCGCCCTCGACATCCCGGTCGGCACCGCCCATCGGGCCGGCAACGACGGCACCGCCGACCTGCTGTTCATCGAGGTGCAGACCGGTGACTACCTGAGTGACGACGACATCGAGCGCCTCGAGGACGACTACGACCGAGAGATCAACTGAGGGCGCTGACTGCTGGGCACGGGTAACGGCCCGGTGCGAGCCCGGGGCTACTTGACCGACGTCCCGCTGGGCAGGGCGCTTCCCGGGTTGTTCCTCAGGTACGGCGTGAGGCTGCCCTTGTTGAAGTCGCGGAACAACGTCTGCGACTTGGCGGGGTCGAGCCGGACGATCGACTGCCCTGCGACGTAGTCGTAGCTGCCGAATGGCGCCGTCGTGAACTGGACATTGGAGCTGTGGAGGTTGCGCAGCGCCAGTGCGAGGCCGCGAATCTCGCCGGTGCTCCACGTGTCATCGACCTGCACGAAGCTCGAGATGGTGCCGACGATCCGAGCCAGCTTGATCGGGTTCGTGAACGTGCTCGACGACAGCAGCGAGTTCGTGATGGTCCGCAGGAAGTTCTGCTGGCGCTCGATGCGGCCGAAGTCGCCGTTGACGAGGCCATGCCGGGTGCGGACGTACTGCAGGGCAGTCTCACCGTCGAGCGTGTGCCACCCCTTCGTCCACGTGACGTGCTGCGAGTCGTCGGTGAACGTCTGCGGGATGTAGACGCGCACTCCGCCCACGGCGTCGGTCAGCCCCTTGAACCCGTTCCAGTCGATCATCGCCACGTGGTCGATGTGCAGGCCGGTGAAGCCCTGGACGGTGCGTACGGCGAGCGCCGGCCCGCCCCAGGAGAAGGCGGCGTTGATCTTCGCGTAGCCGCCGATGTCGCCGGGGTACGTCGGCACCTTGACCCAGCTGTCCCGGGGGATGGACACGATCTGGGCCGACTGCCGGTTCGCCGGGATGTGCAGCAAGATGATGGTGTCGCTTCGGTGTGCGCCGCGAGTCCACGTGCCGTCGGCGAGATCCTGAGAGACGGTCTGCACGTTGTTGCCGTCGTCCGACCCGAGGACCAGGATGTTCAGCGGGTGCCCGTCATCGGGGATGACACTGCCGTTCGGGTAGGTGCGCGGAGTGATGCCGGACTGCCCGAAGTGCTGGATGTTGCCCAGCTCGTGGTTGAGGTACCACACGAAGCCGCCGGCTGTGCCGACCACGAGCAGCAGGATGACCAGCAGTGACGTCAGCGCGAGGTGGCGCCGGATGATTCCCCTGCGTTTGATGACCGGCGCAACGGCCGTTGACCCGGCTGGGCCACCGACCGTCGCCACAGCGCCAGCAGACCCACTGGGCGGGGGAGGGCTGTCGGCGAAGCCGCTCTGGGGGGTGTTGTCGTCGTCACTCATCCGAGGTGTTCTCTGCTGGAAAGAAGGACACTAATCAGGACAAGTGTGCCAAGAATGCCCACTGAACCGAAATTGCCGCGGTAAGCGCTCAGCAGACTCTTGGGACACAGGTGAGCGGCAAGTCTCTGGCACGATAACTGCCATGACATCAGCGGTGGCACCGGCAACGCTCATCACCGTCGCCCCGACTGGTGCCGAGACGACGAAGGAGGCATTCCCGGCGCTGCCCACCACCCTCGCGGAGCTGACCGAGACGGCGGTCCGTTGCGAGGCCGCCGGCGCGGCGATGATCCATCTGCACATCCGCGACGACGAGCACCGGCCGACGCTCGAGACGTCGCGGCTCGCCGCCGCGGTGGAAGCGGTCCGCGGCTGTACGTCGCTGGTGGTGCAGCTGTCCACCGGCGGCTCCGTGCACGACCCGCTCGAGACTCGGTTGACCGTGCTGGACGCCGACCCCGACTCGTGCTCGCTGACGATGGGGACCGTCAACTTCGGTGATGACGTCTTCCTGAACCCGTGGCCGTTCATCTGCGACCTCTACCAGCTGTCGCAGGAGCGTCACGTCGTGCCGGAGTTCGAGCTCTTCGACCTGGGCCACGTGGCCGCGCTGCACCGGCTGCTCGAGAAGTACGGGCTGCCGTTCGGGGAGCGGGTGCACTGCGACCTGGTGATGGGGGTGCCCGGCGGCATGGCCGGTACGGCGGACGCTCTGGTCGCAGCCGTTCAGGCGCTACCGCCGGCCACCACGTCCTGGTCGGCGACGGGAATCGGCCGTACGTCGCTGGCGGTGGCCTTCGCCTCGCTGGCCAAGGGCGGCCACCTGCGGGTGGGGATGGAGGACACCCTGACGCTGGCGCGCGGTGTCCCGGTCCGTCACAACGGCGAGCTGGTGGAGCGGGCCGTCCGGCTGGCGGAGCTGGCCCAACGCCCCGCCATGTCGACCGATGACGCCCGCGACCTCCTCCAGGTCAGCCCCCGCTGACCGCTCGTCAGGCGCGTTGCAGGCGGGCCCAGATGTGCGACTGCAGCGGCTCCCCCTGGGCCGCCATGTCGAAGGTCCAGAGCAGGTCGCCTTCCACCAGCCCGTACAGGCGGTGCCCCGCGACGTACTCCTTGGCGGAGCTGGTCCGGACGACCGCATCCGTCGAGAGCACCAGCCGCGCGCCCTCCACGGATCCGTAGTAGATCTCGGCGAAGCCCGTCGGATGCGTCAGCAGCAGCTCGATCTCGTTGTCGGGCCGCATCCGCAGGAAGCCGGTCTCGAGCGCGAGCGGCCGCACCTCGCGACCATCCTCGTCGACCAGCCAAGTCCGGCTGAAATAGTGCAGGAAAGGCCGGCCGTCATGCGTGAACCCGAGCTCCTGCCTGAACTGGAAGGCCTCGATCGTCGGGTAGTCGCCGTGGCCGTTACCGCGCCACTGACCCAGCAGGAACGCGACGGGAAGCAGGTCAGGGTGCAGGTCTGCTGGGATCTCGAACGGCATCGGCGCCTCAGCGCGAGCCGCGGTACAGGCGGTAGACAGCCGAGCTGCAGAGCCACCCGATGGCGAGCGCGACGACAAGCAGCAGGCTGACGACGAAGACCTCCACGAGCAGTGAGTCTAGAGGCAGGACCGCTACATTCTGCGGATGGCATACGACTTCCAGGTGGTCATCGACTGCGCGGAGCCCCACGCCCTCGCCGACTGGTGGGCAGACGCGCTCGGCTGGAGCGTGGAGCCGACCGATGAGGCCTTCATCAAGGACATGGTCGCCAGGGGGTTCGCCGACCAGAGCGACACCACGACGTACGACGGCTCACTCGTGTGGAAGAGCGGGGCGGCGATCTCGCATCCGGAAGAGCCGACCTCGGGGCGGCGCAAGCGGATCCTCTTCCAGCAGGTCCCGGAGACGAAGACCGTCAAGAACCGGGTGCATCTGGACGTGTGGGTCGGGCCGGACAATGTCGATAAGGAGGCGGAGCGGCTGACGGCAGCCGGTGCGCGGTTCCTACACCGCGGGAGCCAAGGCCCACACCACTGGATCACGATCGCAGACCCCGAGGGCAACGAGCTCTGCCTCTCCTAGGGACGGCGACGCAGACGCAGGCCTCCTGGGGACCCTGAGCGGGGCGTTAGGCTGGCGGGTGTGGAGCTGGCACAGAGTCTGCGCGACAAGGGCTATCGCCTGACGCCGCAACGCCAGCTCGTCCTCAGGGCGGTTCAGGAGCTCGGTCACGCCACTCCGGAGGACGTGCACGCCTGGGTACGGCAACGGGCGGAGGGCGTCAACGTCTCGACCGTCTACCGCACTCTCGAGCTGCTCGAGGAGCTCGGCCTCGTCACCCATGCCCATCTCAGTCACGGCGCGCCGACCTACCACCCCGCCGACGGCGTCCAGCATGCCCATCTGGTTTGCCACTCGTGCGGCTCCGTGAACGAGCTCGGCTCGGGAGAGATCCAGGCCCTCGTGGAGACCGTCCGGGAGCGCACCGGCTTCGTCCCCGACATCGGCCACCTCACGGTCTTCGGTGAGTGTGAGCGGTGTGCGGAGTGAGCACGCCGAGCCCCTTCCTGGATCTGCCCGACGCTGTGCCCGGCGACGGGATCGACGCCGGCGTACCCGCGCATTACGGCGACCCGCTGCGGGAGCAGAAGGTCCTGCTCGCCGGTGAGGGGGTCGTCGATCTCTCGCACCGCGGGGTCGTGCGGGTGAGCGGCGCCGACCGGCTGACCTGGCTGCACTCGCTGACCACGCAGCACATGGCCGACCTGCCGCCGTACCAGCGCATCCAGACGCTGATCTTGTCGCCGCAGGGCCACGTCGAGCATGCGATGCACGGCTACGACGACGGCGAGGCCTTCTGGGCGGACGTGGAGCCGGGTGCGGCCCGGAGCCTCGTCGGCTGGCTCGACTCGATGCGCTTCATGATGCGAGTCGAGGCCAGTGACGTCACTGCTGAGTGGGCGGCGGCGGCGACCGGCGCCGAGACGGTCGAGCTGGTACGACGTGCAGAGCTCGCCACGGCGGCGACGAATGCCACCCCGTGCGGTATGTGGGCCTTCGAGGCGCTGCGGATCGCCCGCGGGCAGGCCCGGATGGGCGTGGACACCGACCACAGGGCGATCCCCAACGAGATGGGGTGGATCGGCACTGCAGTGCACCTCGACAAGGGCTGCTACCGCGGGCAGGAGACGGTTGCCCGAGTCCACACCCTAGGGCGGCCGCCCCGGCGGCTGGTACTGCTTCTTCTGGACGGCTCGGTCAACCGGCTCCCGACACACCGGAGCCCGGTGACGCACGATGGCCGGGAGGTCGGTTTCCTCGGGTCAGCCGCCCGCCACTACGAGCTGGGCCCGATCGGTCTGGCGCTCGTCAAGCGCAGCGTTCCTGTCGACGCCGAGCTGCTCGCCGACGGGGTGGCCGCGGCGCAGGAGGTCGTGGTCGACCCGGACGCCGGATTGCACGTCCGCGCCCGTCTCTGAAGCCGATCAGCCGCTGGCGAGGATCATGCCGGCGCCGACGGTCACGCCGGTCGCCTCGTCGATCAGGATGAAGGAGCCGGTCGTCCGGTTGGTCTCGTAGGAGTCGCACAGCAGCGGGACGGTCGTCCGCAGCTGCACGCGGCCGATCTCGTTCAGCCCGAGCTCCTTGGTCTCGAGGTCACGGTGCAGCGAGTTGACGTCGAGGCGGTACTGCACGTCCTTGATCAGTGTTCGAGCCGACCGCGTCGTGTGCTTGATTGCGAGCTTCTGGCGGGGTCGCAGGGGGGTGTTCGCCATCCAGCAGACCATCGCGTCGATGTCCTGGCTGGGTGTGGGGGCGTTCTGCGGCCGGCAGATCATGTCCCCCCGTGATACGTCGATGTCGTCCTCCAGCCGCACGGTGACCGACATCGGCGGGTAGGCCTCCTCGAGCTCCGTCTCGAACAGGTCGATGCCGGCGATCGTCGAGGTGAAGCCGGACGGCAGCACGAGGACCTCATCGCCAGGCTTGAGGACACCGCCGGAGACCCGCCCGGCGTAGCCGCGGTAGTCGTGGTAGTCGTCGGACTTGGGTCGGATGACGTACTGCACCGGGAACCGGGTGTCCACGAGGTCACGGTCCGACGCGACGTGCACGTTCTCGAGGTGGTGCAGCAGCGACGGCCCTTCGTACCACGACATGTTCGTCGACCGGGCGACGACGTTGTCCCCAAGCAGGGCGGAGATCGGGATGATCGTCAGGTCCGGGATGGAGAGCTTCGTCGCGAACGACGTGAACTCCTCGTGGATCTGGTTGTACCGCTCCTCGGAGAAGCTGACGAGGTCCATCTTGTTGATGCACAAGACGAGGTGGGGCACCCGCAGCAGGGACAGGATGACCGCATGGCGACGGGACTGCTCGGTAAGGCCCTGCCGGGCGTCGACAAGCACGAGGCCGAGGTCGGCGGTCGAGGCGCCGGTCACCATGTTGCGGGTGTACTGCACGTGGCCAGGGGTGTCGGCGATGATGAACTTGCGGTTGGGGGTCGCGAAGTAGCGGTAGGCGACATCGATGGTGATGCCCTGCTCGCGCTCAGAACGCAGGCCGTCGGTCAGCAGCGCCAGGTCGGTGTAGTCGTAGCCGCGCGCCGTCGAGGTCGCCTCGACGGCCTCGAGCTGGTCGGCGAAGATGGATTTCGAGTCGAGCAGCAATCGCCCGATGAGCGTGGACTTGCCGTCGTCCACGGAGCCGGCCGTCGCGAACCGGAGCAGGTCCATCGAGGGCTTGCCCAAGGCGGAAGCAAACGATGTCATCAGAAGTAGCCCTCTCGTTTGCGGTCTTCCATGGCCGCTTCGCTGAAGCGGTCATCACCGCGGGTAGCCCCACGCTCGGTGAGGCGAGCCACGGCGATCTCGTCGATGATCTCGTCGATGGTCGAGGCGGGGGACTCCACGCAGCCGGTCAGCGTCATGTCGCCGACCGTGCGGAAGCGAACGGTGCGCGTCTCGACGCTCTCTCCCGGCCGTAGTGGGTTGTAGTCGCCCGCCGACATGAGCATCCCGTCTCGCGCGATCACCTCACGCTGGTGCGAGAAGTAGATCCCCGGGATCTCGACCCGCTCGCGGCCGATGTAGTGCCAGATGTCCAGCTCGGTCCAGTTCGACAGCGGGAAGATCCGCATGTGCTCACCGGCGTGGATGCGGCCGTTGTAGAGCGACCACAGCTCGGGCCGCTGGTTCTTGGGGTCCCATTGGCCGAAGTCGTCGCGGTGGGAGTACACGCGCTCCTTGGAGCGGGCCTTCTCCTCGTCTCGGCGGCCACCACCGAAGGCAGCGGTGAAGCCCTCCTCCTCGATGGCGTGCAGCAACGTGCCGGTCTGCATGCGGTTCCGGCTGGTCTTGCCGTCGTCGACGACGACTCCCTTGGCGATGGCATCGTCGACCGATGCGATGACGAGGCGCAGGCCGAGTCGGCTGACCCAGCTGTCCCGGCAGCCCAGCACCTCAGGGAAGTCGAAACCGGTGTCCACCTGGAGCACCGGGAACGGGATCTTCGCGGGGAAGAACGCCTTCTCCGCCAATCGCAGCATGACGATGGAGTCCTTGCCGCCGGAGAACATGAGGACCGGCTTCTCGAACTCGGCAGCTACCTCGCGGAAGATGTGAATCGACTCCGCCTCCAACTCGTCGAGCTGGCTGAGGCGATAGTCGGCGTGGACGGTCATACCTGTCGAACTCCTCGAGGTGGAGAGAATCGGGACAATCGTAACGGTGCCGCGATCGGTCGCTAAATCGTGTGCGCCGGGAGTGGTGCATTCCACACGTCGTCAACGCCTGAGCAGCCGCCGTACGAGCGACGGGAGGCCGTCGTACGTCGACCGCCAGCTCACGTTCCGACCGGCCGGGAGTCAGACGCCTTCGGATCTGCGTCGGCGACGTCTCCCGGGGCTGTCGTACCCGCGGCTCCTGGGGCTGTCGTACCGACGGACTCAGCAGATCGCCGCCGTGCCGACCGAGCCCGGCGAATCGCTCGGACCGCCCGCTCCGCTCCGGGTGAGCCAGCTGGCGAGTCCATCTCTGCGACGGTCGGCTCACCGAACATGGGCAGCCCCTCTCGCCGCCGCAACAGTCCCCAGACGAACGGCAGCAGTGCGAATAGGCCCAATCCGACCAGCACGATCGTTATGGGGTGGCTCGTCGCGCCGTTTTGGTAGCCGAGTGGCCACCACCCTGACTTGTCGAGGAGGGCGAGCCCGGAGATCGTCAGGATGATCACGATGGCGCGTCGGATTATCGAGGTTGGCACGCGCGGTGCCAGTCGGGCACCCAGGAAGGTGCCTGGGACCGATCCGATGATCAACGGAATCGTGATGCTCCAGTCGAGACCGTGCGCGAGGATGTTCGACGCGGCGGCAGCGATGACGAGCGGTACCGCCTGCACCAGGTCGGTGCCGACCAGCTTCACGATCGACAGCGTCGGGTACAGCGTGAGCAGCGCGATCATGATCACCGATCCAGCCCCCACGGAAGTGATGCCGACGAGCAAGCCGCCGAGCATCCCGATCAGCACCGTCGGCACCGGTCGTATGCGCGGCTCACCCACCGGTACGGGCCCGTTGCGCACGACCTCTCGCATCTGCAGGTAGAGGCGCAGCGCGTAGGAGGCAGCGGCGAACAGCAACGCGATCGCGATGCAGATCTGCAGGGTGACATTGATGTCGGAGTTCGGTGCCAGCCACTGGACGATGCGCGGGCCGAGAAAGGCCATCGGTACCGAGCCGACGATCAGCCAGCCCGCGAGCACAAGGTTTGGTGAGCCGTTCCGCCAGTGCACCGCCGCGCCCGTCGAGCGGGAGACCCCCGAAGCGACCAGGTCGGCGGTCACCACGGACGACGCATTACCAACCCCCAGGAAGATCAAGGCGGGGGTCATCAGGGCGCCGCCGCCCATGCCGGTGATACCGACGACGGTGCCGACTAGGAAGGCGGCGATGACCGTCTTGAGCTCGTCGGTGTGGCCCGACAACAGGCTGTCGGCGAGCAAGGTGGTCGCAACGTTGTGCATCAAGTCCTCCGGGACGCTCAGGAGCGGAGCCAGCCCTCGGTGATCAGCGCATCGAGGATCTCATCGAGACATTGTGCTATATCTCGATCCGTCGTGTCGACTTTCACCGCATCTGTTGGTTCCTCGTACGGCGAGGAGATCCCCGTGAAGTCGGGAATCAGGCCCGCTCGGGCCTTCGCATAGAGTCCTTTGCGGTCTCGCCGCTCGCACTCGGCAAGAGGGGTGGCGACGTGGATCAGCACGAAACCCCCGCCCGCCTGCTCCACCATGCGACGTACCTCCGCGCGAGTCGCCTCGAAGGGCGCGATCGGCGAGCAGATCGCGACTCCACCGTGGCGGGAGATCTCGGCCGCCACGTATCCGATGCGCAGGATGTTCGTCTCCCGGTCCTCCCGGCTGAAGCCGAGCCCCTTGGAGAGGTGATGCCGCACGACGTCGCCGTCGAGCGACGTCACGGTGCGATCTCCCTGCTCGAGGATGTGGTCCATCAAGGCTCGGGCGAGCGTCGACTTCCCCGACCCGGAAAGGCCGGTGAAGAAGAAGACGACGCCCTGCCGGTCGCGCGGGGGCCGGTCCACCGCGACGATCGCTGCGACGTCGTCGGGAAGGCCGGCCGGCTGGCTTTCAGAGTCGGACGAGGCGGTATCGAGAAGGACCGTCTCGCTGGCGAACGCCCGTCCGACGCTGCTGAGGAGCCACCGGTTCGCCGCCTCGTCGCCGCGGCCGGCGACAGCGGCGGCGACGACCAGCGCGGGTCGTTCGAGGTGACCAGCCGCCGTCTTGGTGGCCCGGACCAGCGCGGGCGCCGACACGCCCTGCGCCATGCCGTACCCGACGCACACCAGGAGCAGAGCCGTCTTCCCTCGCTCTCCGACGGACTCGTTGATGCGCGCGATGTCGCTGGAACTCAGCGGTCGGCGCACGGCGATCGCGACCAGTGACTCCGCGGGGTGCTCAGCGTGGACCTCCGAGGGAGACAGATACAGGCGGCGGAAGGGCCCGAACTCGTTGTCGCCGAGGGATGCGATGGGCCCAGTCAGTCCCACGCGTCCGCCGTCCGCCGGCCAGGTCCCGGTCAAGGTGAGACGGGCAAGCGGTGCGCCTTCCGGGTCGATCAGGTCGAGCTGGCCGGTGCCTGTCGCCAGCTCGGCGGTCTCCGCGCTGACGACAAGGGTGATGGAGGACGCCCCGGTTTCGCTACCAGCGCCGACAGTCGTCGGATCGACGAAGCCCGTCAACGGCGGCGAGAACGCCTGCTTCACGAGCAGGTCGAGGTCGTCCAGCTCACGGGGAGCCGGCGTCCACTGCGGGATCGGCGGTGCGGCTAACCGCGGTGACGGGGTCTGGGAGTCGTCAGGCACCGGCTGATTCTGCCACGAGCGGCGAACCGCCCCGGCCCGACGACGTTCTCAGCGGGCCAGCAGCGGGTGGCAGACCCGTAGCTCGCCGACTGGTGCGCCGCCACCGAGCAGAAGCGCCTGGCCGGTCTCGTTGAGCGCGGCGGCGTCGACGCCTGGCTCCTTGTCGACGCCGAGACGGCGCAGTGCCGCTGCCATCACGGGGGGTCTCGCTCGGGCCCCGCCGTCGTCGATCTTCAGCGCGACAGCCCGCCCGTCGGGGAGCGCCAGGGCGTAGCACGCCTCTGCCCCCGCTTTCGCGATTGCGCCGGGGATCGCTCTGAGCAGCGCAGCCTCGTCGCGGCGGGTGCCGGAGGCGAAGGCCGGATAGGAGGCGAACGCGTCGGCAACCCGCCGCTCCGCGCTTTCCGGTTCCGCGATGACGAGCGCGCGGAAGGCACCCGCCAGCCCACTCAGCGAGGCGGAGAAGAGGGGGGCTCCGCAGCCGTCCACGCCGACCGATGCGACAACCTCTCCGGTGAGCTCGGCGAACGTCTCGGCAAGAGCCTGCTGGAGGGGGTGTTCGGGGGACAGGTAGCTCTCGGTCGGCCAGCCGTTCGCCACGCAGGTGGCCAGCATCCCGGCATGCTTGCCTGAACAGTTCATCGCTATCGGGCTGCGGTCGTGTCCCGCCCTGATGTACGCCACCCGTGCGGTGTCGTCCAGCGGGAAGTCGGGCGGCGTCTGCAAGGCGCCCTCGTCGAGCCCGGCGCCGGCCAGGATGCGACGTACACCGTCGATGTGGAAGTCCTCACCGGAGTGGCTCGCGCCGCACAGCGCCAACAGCTCGTCGGGCAGCTGCAGTCCGCGGCGGAGCATACCGACCGCCTGGATGGGCTTGTTGCACGACCTGGCGTAGATCGGCGACTCGACGTCGCCGATGGCCCAGTCGACGTCGCCCGAAGAGCCGAGCGCAACAACCGACCCGCGGTGATGGCCCTCCACGAAACCGCTTCGCACCACGTCAACGAGGATCTCGGGGGCCGCCACGGCCGTGAGCGTACTCTGTGGCCCTGCCGACAAGGGGCGCTCCAGCGGGTACGGCCGATCTAGGGCCGCGATTGGCTTGCATTTGCTAACTTTTGCAAGCAAACTCGAGGCATGGCGGCGTTGGACTCCCTCGGCGAGTTCCTCAGGGAGCAACGCCGCAGTGCGCAGATGACGCTGCGGCAGCTCGCCGACCAGACGGGTGTCTCGAACCCCTACCTGAGCCAGATCGAGCGTGGTCTGCGCCGCCCGTCGGCAGAGGTGCTCCAGCAGCTCGCCAAGGGGCTGCGCATCTCTGCGGAGACGCTGTACGTCCGGGCCGGGATCCTCGACCCCGACGACAGACCCGAGCGATCTGTGGAGCTGGCTGTCCTCGGCGACCGCGGCCTCACGGAGCGGCAGCGGCGCGTGTTGCTTGACGTCTATGAGAGCTTCCGGCGAGAGAACGACGGTCCGGTGCGCGCCTGACGCCGCCGAGCAGATGCACAAGCAGGAACTGACATGCAGCAGCAACAGACACCCAGCAGGAAAGGAAGACAATGGACACCAAGCTCTTCGACAGGCACACCATCGGCAGACTCAACATCGACAGACTCAACATCGACAGGCTGAGCGGCGGCAGGTTCAGCGGCGAAGACCTGGAAGAGACCCTCGTCAGCTCCACTCCGCTGCTCGCCGTCGTCGGCGCCGGGGATCTCGCCATAGGGCGCCTCCGCGCGGCGCGCAGCGAGCTCGTCAACCGGGCTGCGACGTTCGACCGCAAGGTTGTGCGCGAGCAGGCGCAGGCATCCCTGGCCGAGGGCATCGACGCGCTGCAGGCCGAGCTGATGGCCGCCCCGGAGCAGCTGAAGGCACTTCCGGAGCGGGCCCAGGAGTGGCCGACCCGCGCTCAGTCGATGCTTGCGGACCTCGTCTCTACCGCGTTCTCCGCCTACGGCGAGCTGGCTGTTCGAGGTAAGGCGGTCGTCACGCAGAGCCGGGAGACGCCGGCGACCGAGATGGACGAGCACGACGACGTGCTGCCGGTCACGCGCCCCGTCCCGCCGGTGGAAGCGCCCGCCGCCA
>JBBQKY010000056.1:0-14012 GCA_038327385.1 Propionibacteriales bacterium | reverse complement strand
GGCGTGGTGGATCACCTGGCGGCCGACGACGCGGAGGCGTTGGCGATCGTGCGCTCGATCGTCGGCACGCTCGAGCGGCGTACGACGCCCTCCCTCGCGCAGCACGAGCCTGCCGAGCCGGCCGAAGACCCCGCCACGCTGTACGACGTGGTCCCGGCGGACACCCGAACGCCGTACGACGTCCGCGAGGTGGTCCGGCGGATCGTCGACGGGTCGAGGCTGCACGAGTTCAAGGCGCTCTACGGGGAGACGCTGGTGTGCGGCTTCGCCCGGGTCTGGGGCTACCCCGTCGGCATCGTCGCGAACAACGGGATCCTGTTCAGCGAGTCGAGCCTCAAGGGCGCGCACTTCATCGAGCTCTGCAACCAGCGGGGGGTCCCGCTGGTCTTCCTGCAGAACATCACCGGCTTCATGGTCGGGCGGCAGTACGAGGCGGGCGGCATCGCGAAAGACGGTGCCAAGCTCGTCACGGCGGTGGCGTGCTCGGTCGTGCCGAAGCTCACCGTCGTGATCGGCGGCTCCTTCGGGGCGGGGAACTACGGCATGTGCGGGCGTGCCTACGACCCCCGGTTCCTGTGGATGTGGCCGAACGCCCGCATCTCCGTGATGGGCGGCGAGCAGGCGGCGTCGGTGCTGGCCACCGTGCGTCGCGACGGCATCGAAACCAAAGGCGGGACGTGGTCTGCCGCCGAGGAGGACGACTTCAAGCAGCCGATCCGCGACCAGTACGAGCGACAAGGCTCCCCCTACTACTCGACGGCGCGACTGTGGGACGACGGCGTGATCGACCCGGCCGACACCCGCCGGGTGCTGGGCATGGGGCTCGCGGCAGCTGCCAACGCGCCCGTCCCGCCACCCCGCTACGGCGTCTTCCGGATGTGACGCGATGAGGTTCGGCACGGTCCTGGTCGCGAACCGGGGCGAGATCGCGCTGCGGGTGATCCGCGCCTCCGCCCAGCTGGGGCTGAGCACGGTCGCCGTCTACAGCGACCCCGACGCCCACTCCCCGCACGTTCGGGAGGCCGACACCGCGGTGCGCATCGGACCGGCGGCGGCCAGCGAGTCGTACCTCTCGATCCCCGCCATCCTCGAGGCGGCCCGGCTGGCGGGTGCGGACGCCGTCCACCCGGGTTACGGCTTCCTGTCCGAGCGGGGCGCCTTCGCCCGGGCGGTTGCCGAGGCCGGGCTGTTCTTCATCGGTCCGCCCGCCGACGTGATGGACGTGATGGGCCGCAAGGACCGGGCCCGTGACCATGCGGTGGCCGCCGGCGTTCCGGTCCTGCCCGCCGCCGACTCGTCCGACGACCTCGGCGAGGTCGCCCGCCAGATCGGTCTCCCCCTCCTGGTCAAGGCAGCGGCCGGTGGCGGCGGCAAGGGGATGCGGATCGTCCGCACGGCCGAAGACCTGCCGGCCGCCGTCGCGGCCGCCAGACGCGAGGCGACCGCCGCCTTCGGTGACGACACCATGCTGTTCGAGCGGTACGTCGAGCACGGCCGCCATATCGAGGTGCAGGTCCTCGCCGACGAGCAGGGTTCCGTCGTCCACCTCTACGAGCGGGACTGCTCCGTGCAGCGCCGCCACCAGAAGGTCATGGAGGAGGCGCCGGCGGTCCGGATCGGCGCCGACGTGCGTGAGCTGGTCACGTCGTCGGCGGTGTCGCTCGCCCGCAAGGTGGGCTATGTCAACGCGGGCACCGTGGAGTTCCTGGTCTCTGGCGAGGAGGCGTTCTTCCTCGAGATGAACACCCGGCTGCAGGTCGAGCACCCGGTCACAGAGCTCGTGACCGGGCTCGACCTGGTCGCGCTGCAGATCGCCATTGCGCAGGGCGAGCGGCTGCCGTTCGCCCAGGACGACGTCGTCGTGCACGGGCACGCGATGGAGGCCAGGGTGTACGCGGAGGACCCCTTCGCCGGCTACCTTCCGCAGGCTGGCGTCGCGGAGGT
This sequence comes from Propionibacteriales bacterium, assembly GCA_038327385.1. Taxonomy (GTDB): domain Bacteria; phylum Actinomycetota; class Actinomycetes; order Propionibacteriales; family Nocardioidaceae; genus JAWWPG01. The sequence goes on along the minus strand of JBBQKY010000056.1, from coordinate 12,068 downwards.
CGTCCGCTGGCCCGGCCGGGTCCGCGTTGATGCGTGCCTCGAGTCCGGTCAGCGGGTCGGCACGTCGTACGATCCGATGCTCGGCAAGGTCATCGCCGCGGGTACGACGCGCGAGGCGGCGCGGCGGGCACTGGTGAGTGCGCTCGACGACACCGCGATCCTCGGTCTCACCACCAACGTGGGCTTCCTGCGCCAGCTGGCGGCGTCGGACGCCTACCGCGACAGCGAGATCGACACCGCCTGGCTCGACGCACACCCCGCCGCCTTCGCGCTGGACACCCCGGTAGCGGCCTGGTGCCTTGCCGCCTACGTCCTCGCCGCGGCTGGTGGGAGCGAGCCCTCGCAGCCCTTCGGTGTCGGCGACGGGTGGCGGCTGGGCGGTCCACCCACCGTCGTACCCGTCGAGCTGATGGCGGCGAGCGGCGACAGCCGACTGCTCCGCGTCGATCTCGCTCAGGGACTCGTCACCGGTCCGCGGTCGTCCCGGGAGGTCCGGCTGCTCGACGAGGCAGACGGTGCGGTGCGGCTACAGATCGGCACCGAGGTGCACGCGGGCCGGGTGCTGGTGCGTCCGCACGAGGTGCTGGTGGCCTATCGCGGCCAGACCTACACGTTCAGCCGGCCGGACGTCTTCGGGCCGGGCCGGACGGCGGCCGCCGCGTCGGGCACCATCACTGCCCCCATGCCGGGAACCGTCCTCGCTGTCAACGTCTCGCCCGGGGACTCCGTGGTGGAGGGCCAGGCATTGGGTGTGATGGAGGCGATGAAGATGGAGCTCGCGTTGAAGGCGCCGTTCGACGGCACGGTCACCGAGGTCAACGTGGCGCTCGGCGACTCGGTGGAGCTCGGAGCCGGGCTGTTCCTCGTCGCGGCGGCGACGCCGGAGGGGCCATGACGGCCTTGCCGCAGGTCGTGCCGCTGGCCGGGCTGCCGCCGGCGATCACCATCTACGAGGTAGGTCCCCGTGACGGGCTGCAGAACGAGGCTGCCGTCCTGGGCACGGACGTGAAGGCCGAGTTCATCCGGCGTCTTGTCGGGTGCGGGCTGCGCACGGTGGAGATCACCAGCTTCGTGCACCCTCGGTGGGTGCCGCAGCTCGCGGACGCCGAACAGCTCGTCGACCAGCTGGACGTCGGCGCCGGCGGCGTCCGGATGCCCGTCCTCGTCCCGAACGAGCGGGGGCTCGACCGTGCCCTCGACAAGGGGATCCGTGACATCGCGATCTTCGCGAGCGCTACCGAGTCCTTCGCGCAGCGCAACCTCAACCGGTCGTACGACGACCAGTTCGCGATGTTCGAGCCGGTGGTGGCCCGGGCCCGGGAGGCTGGGATGACTGTGCGTGGCTACCTCTCCATGTGCTTCGGCGACCCGTGGGAGGGGCCGGTGCCCATCGCGCAGGTCGTCGAGGCGGGCGGGCGGCTGATGGCGCTCGGCTGCACCGAGCTGTCGCTCGGCGACACGATCGGGGTGGGGACGCCCGGCCACGTCGAAAAGCTGGTGGCCGGGCTGACTGACGCCGGGGTCAGCGCGGACTCGCTCGGTGGGCACTTCCACGACACCTACGGTCAGGCGCTGGCCAATGCGCTCGCCGCGATGCGCTGCGGCGTGACCACGATCGACGCCTCGGCCGGCGGGCTGGGCGGCTGCCCGTTCGCCGACAGCGCCACCGGCAACCTGGCCACCGAGGACGTGGTCTGGCAGCTGCACGGGATGGGGGTCGAGACGGGCGTCGACCTCGACGCGCTCGTCGCGACGAGCCGCTGGATGGGGGAGCAGCTCGGCAAGCCGCCGGTCAGCCGCGTCGTCACCGCCCTGGCCTGACGGGTTGGCTGGCCTGACGCGGTAGGTCAGGCGGAGCCGCTGCGGGCCTTGAGCTCCTTGGCGGCGTACCGACCGACCTGGTACGTCGCGAAACCGTCCGTCACCATCCCGACGCCACCGCCCAGCACCGGCAGCCGGCGCCCGATCGTGGCCAGCGTCCGCTTGCCGGCGACCCGCGCCACCAGCTCTCCCGCGACCTCGGAGGCGATCCGCTGGTCGAGTGCGGAGTCGTAGGCGGGCGCGGTGGCGATGGCCATCGGGCTGCTGGGCAGCTTCTTGGACTTGATCAGCGACGAAACGCCATCCGCGCCGAGCATGCAGGCGAGTACGGCGTTGCGCACCCGCGGGTCCGTCAGACGGTAGCCACGCAGGTGAGCAATACCGCCGACCATATGAACCTGCAGCAGCGCCAGCCCCGAGATGTTCGCCGGGATCGCCACCGCCATGGTGACCAGCCCGCCGATGTTGGTGAGGAACCCCTGCGCACCGGCCAGCGTGACGTGACTGTCGACGACCTCCCGGATCGCCCGTTTCCGGTCGCCATCGAAACGCTCCAGCTTGGCGTCCGCAGCAGCCGCGGCTCCCGGCAACGGTCCAACTCCGTCGACAGCGCGGTCGAACGCCTGCTTGACGAAGTTGGAGGCGAGGGCGGGAGCCTGCTGGAGCGCGGCGGGTCCTATCATCTTGGCGGCGTAGCGTGCTGCTCCCACGGGGTCGTCTCCTCGGAGTCGTTATGCCTGACCCTCTCCACTCTACGGAGGCGTGTGAACGGGTCCGGCTCCCCGTGCCCCCAGCCGGCGTCCCTGAGACGTCGGGGGTCGACGAGACTGGCCGAGTGAGCCCGAAAGGAGCTAGCCCGGCCGTGCCGGTTGAGCCGCCGGCGACGACGTGGGTGTTCCCCGAGGTCGATCGCACCACTCACGACCTCGTGACGTACGGCGCGGACCTCGAGCCTGGGACGCTTCTCGCCGCCTACCGGCAGGGGATCTTCCCGATGCCGCTCGAGGGCGGCACGATCGGCTGGTTCTCGCCGGTGCACCGGGCGGTGCTGCCGATCGGGGGCTTGCGGGTCTCGCGCTCGATGCGGCAGTCGGTGAAACGCTTCACTGTGACGGTCGACCGGGAGTTCCGCCGCGTGGTGTCGGGCTGCGCGGACCCGGCGAGGGCGGGCGCCTGGATCGACGGCGCAGTGATGCGCGCGTACCTCCGTCTTCATGAGCTGGGTTGGGCGCATTCGGTCGAGGTGTGGCGAGATGGCCTCCTCGCTGGCGGCCTGTACGGCGTGGCAGTCGGCGGCCTGTTCTGTGGAGAGTCCATGTTCCACCGGGAGCGGGACGCCTCCAAGGTGGCGCTGATGGCGCTCGTCGACCTCCTGGCGGACGGCCAGCCCGGCCGGCTGCTCGACGTCCAGTGGTCGACCCCGCATCTGGAGACGCTCGGCGTCGTCGAGATAGGGCGGGCGACGTACCTACGACTGCTGGGCCGGGCACTCGCGCTGCCGTTGCCCGACAGCTGGCGCTGACCGAGAGCCGACGCTGACGAGATGACGGTGGGCCGCGCGCCGGTCCCGCGAGCAGGCGATACTCGACGTGATGGCTGACCTGGCAGTACGACGGGTGGACTTCGGCTTCTTCGTGCGTCCCGCCGAGGAGACCGGCACCGACCTGCCCCGGACGGAGCCCTGCCTCGGATATGTCGTCGAGCATCCGGGAGGGGATCCTGCTCTTCGACACCGGGATGGGCAGCGACCCAGAGGTGGACGCGCACTACCGCCCGCGGCGGCGCTCACTGCACGAGGCGCTGGCCGGCGTCGGCGTCGGGGTCGATGAGGTGACCGAGGTGGCGAACTGCCATCTGCACTTCGACCACTGCGGCGGCAATCCGCTCCTCGAGCGGCCACCGGTGTTCACCCAGGCGGTGGAGCTGGCCGAGGCCCGCCGTACCGCCGACTACACGCTGCCGGAGCTCATCGACATCCCGGGCACCCGGTATGTGGAGCTGGCCGGTGAGACGGAGGTGCTGCCGGGCGTCCTCCTGCTGCCCACGCCCGGTCACACGGCGGGGCACCAGTCGCTCGTCGTCCGTCACGGTGATGGCACCGTGGTCGTCGCCGGGCAGAGCCACGAGGGAGCCTCTGCCTTCAGCGCCGACGTGCTGGCGCGTTCCGCCCATGCGGTAGGTCACTCGCAGCCGCTCCCGGCGCCTCCGGAATGGCTGAACCGGCTGCTCGCTCTGGACCCGTCAAGGGTGGTGTTCGCGCACGACCATGCGGTCTGGCTGCCTTGATCCTGAGCTCGACGAAGCGGTCCCGCCGCTAGGTCAGCTGGCGGTGGCGCGGCCCTCGGCGGGGCCGAACGCCCAGTCGGTGAACGGTTGCGCGGTCTCCGTCACGTCCGCCTCGTCCGAGGAGGCGTCCGTTCGAGGTGGCAGGTGGACGCCCGGAGCGTCGCGGAGTCCGTCGACCAGCGCGTCGATGAAGGCGCCGACATCCCCCTGCGGCATCCGGAACGTCCCCGCGCACGTGCTCTCCCGCCAGAGCGACAGGACGACGATGTCGGCTTCGGGATGCCAGCTCAGCCGCATGGCGCGGCCGTCACCTCTGGCGTCGAGGAACATCTCTCCGCGACCACGCGCGGAGGCGTCGTCGCCACCCATGTCGCCATGATGCCCGTCGGGTATGTCGCCCGCAAGCCTGCCGAGCCCTTGTCGGGCCTTCGCAGCAGTCCAACCGGCCGCCGCGGGCCGAGCCACCGCGGACGGAAGTCGGCACAATGGAGGGGTGCCCGAGCTTCCCGAGGTTCACGCGCTGGCCACCGATCTGGGTGCCCGGCTCGACGGCCGGGTGGTGGCGCAGCTCCATGTCGTGGCGTTCGCCGCACTCAAGACCTTCGACCCGCCACCGTCAGCGCTGTCCGGCTTGTTCATCGACGGCGTACGGACGCACGGCAAGTTCCTCGACATCGGCGTCGACGGGCTGCACCTGGTCATCCATCTGGCCCGCGGGGGCTGGATCAGGTGGCGGGACAGTATCCCGCCGGTACTTCCCCGGCCAGGCAAGGGCCCCCTCGCCGCCAGGCTGGTCCTCGACGACGACTCCGGTCTCGACATCACCGAGGCCGGCACGCAGAAGCGGCTGGCGATCTACGTCGTACGCGACGTCGACGAAGTACCGGGGATCGCGCGTCTCGGGCCGGACCCGCTCGCCAAGTCGTTCACCGTGGAGAGCCTCGCGCGGATCCTCGCCGCGGCTGGGCGGTCCCAGGTCAAGGGCGTCCTGCGGGATCAGTCGCTCATCGCCGGCATCGGGAACGCCTACTCGGACGAGATCCTGCACGCCGCTCGCATGTCCCCGTTCAAGCCCGCCGCCATGAGCCCCGACGAGGTCCAGACGCTGTACGACGCCATGCAGACGACCCTCCGCGAGGCGATCGCGCGCAGCGACGGGCTCGCCGCCAGTGAGCTCAAGGGCGAGAAGAGGTCCGGCCTGCAGGTGCACGCGCGCGCCGGCCTGCCATGCCCGGTCTGCGGTGACACCGTGCGGGAAGTTTCGTTCGCGGACTCCGCGCTGCAGTACTGCCCCGCCTGCCAGACCGGAGGCAAGCTGCTCGCCGACCGGAGACTGTCCCGGCTGCTCAAGTAAGCCGGCTGGGATCACCGGCAGCACGGACGTCCTGCGTCCGCCCTGTCGCGCCGTGGCAGGCTTGCCCCATGTCGCTGCCGATCCCCGAGGTGGACGTGTCGCAGCTGCCGCCCGTGCCGTCCGACCAGATCCTGGTCGTCGACGTCCGGGAGGATCACGAGTGGAGCACCGGCCACATCGACGGCGCCGTGCACATCCCCATGATGACCATCCCCTCCCGCCTGGACGAGATTCCTACCGACCGGCAGGTGCTGGTGGTCTGTCGGGTGGGAGCGCGGTCCGCTCAGGTGACGGCCCTCCTGGCGTCGCGCGGCTGGGATGCCGTCAACCTTGTCGGCGGCATGTTGGCATGGGAGGCGGCCGGTCGACCGATGGCCAGTGACGGCTCGGCCCCGCCGTCGGTCGCCTGAACCGGGGGCGGAAGCACTCCCCGCGGGCAGCAGCGCACAGCCTGCTCCCAGGTGGCTTGGGTAGGCTCGTCACGATGATCTCGAACCGGGTCTGATAGGTGAGTCTCATGCAATGTCCGCGCTGTGGTCTGCAGAACCTCCCCGACATCACCGCCTGCGCTCGATGCGGTCTGGCCGTCTACCCGCCGCCGCCCCCTCCGCCGGGAGCCTCCGGGTACGGCACGCCGTCCGGACCCCCGTCCGGACCCCCGTCGTACCCGTCGCCTCAGCAGTACCCACCGAGTGGTCCTCCTCCCTCGGCGCCATTCCCGCCGCCGTACGAAGCTCGTTACGGCACGCCGGCAGGCTCCCCCTACTCGACCGGACCGGTGGCGCCCTACGGCGCCACGGCCGTGCTGCCCGTCGTACCGCGAGGTGGCTCCGCGACCGCCACAGATCCGTCGCGCGGACTGTCGCGTCTCCTCCTGCTCCTCGGCGCGCTCGCCTGCGTCGGATACGCGATCTGGGCCATGACGGCGCGGCGCGGTATCTTCGCCGACTTCGCCGACAACAGGTCGGTCAGCCTCGACGACGCGAAGAGGAGCGACCAGGTCGACACCGTCTTCCTGATCGTGGCCGGCGCCATCGCCATGATCGCCCTGGCCGTGTGGATCATCCGGCTGCTGGCGGGCCGCGCAAGCAGCGGTGGACTCGCGGTGGCCGGATTCGTCATCAGCGCTCTCGGGCTCGCGTGTGTCGTGGTCGGGCTCGTGCTCTCCGGGATCGTCGGCAACGGCGGCAACCGCGTCGACGAGGGACAACAGGCCATGACCGCGACGATCGTGACCGGCAGCGGCTTCATCGCAGTCGCGGTCGGCCTGCTCATCGGCTGCCTGGTGATCGGCCGAAAGCGCCAGCCAGTGCCCGCCGGGGGCTCGCAGGACATGGCAGGCGCGCCCGCCGGCTGGTGACGTACTAGCCCCCGGGCCGTCGGCGAGGGCGCCCACATGTTCACCGCGATGTGCCGTGCCGGCTACCTGATGGACCCCGCGAGCGTGTCACCATGGGACTGTGAGCAGGTTGCGCCTGGCCGGTCGGCGCCGGGGGCCCGCAGTCCGGTGGGAGCCGCCCGGAGCTCGACCACAGGTCGTGGCGCACCGGGGTTCGAGCTCCGCCAGGGCCGAGCACACGCTCACCGCCTATGCCCAGGCCCTTGACGACGGGGCCGATGCGCTGGAGTGCGACGTACGGCTCACCGCCGACGGCCACCTCGTATGTGTGCACGACCGCCGGATCGACCGAACCAGCAACGGGCAGGGCGCCGTCTCTGCCCTCGAGCTGGCTCAGCTCGACTCGTTCGACTGGGCATCCTGGAAGGCCCCCTGGCAGGACCTCGACGACGAGGCGCCGGAGGCCGACTCCGACGGCAACAAGGTTCTGACGCTGGACCGGCTGCTCGACCTGGTCTACGACTGGGGTCGGCCGGTCGACGTCGCTATCGAGACCAAGCACCCGACGCGCTACGCGGGCCTGGTCGAGCGCCGGCTCATCGAGACCCTCGACAGGTACGGGTGGGCACGGCCGCGCCGCGGCGGGACGTCTCCGGCCCGGGTAATGAGCTTCTCGTGGATGAGCCTTCGACGGTGCCTCGAGCTCGCGCCCGGCCTCGAGATGGTCTACCTGATGGAGCGGGTGCCACTCCGGTTCCGCGACGGCTCGCTGCCCCTCGGGGCCGGCATCGCCGGTCCGTCCATGGATATCCTGCTCGCTCACCCGGAGTACGTCGACAAGGTGCACGCAGCAGGGAACGAGATGCACGTGTGGACGGTCAACAACCCGGTCGACGTCGAGCTGTGCGCAGCCTTGGGCGTGGATGCCATCATCACCGACCGGCCCGGAGAGACCCTCGAGCAGCTGGCCGCCCGAGCCCGCTGAATTATTTCTCATTGAAAATTATTACTCAACAACTGCCGCTCTTGCGCTTCTCGGGAGGGGACCGACAGAGTGGGCCGATGGCCTGTCTCGGACCCCCGGTCGACGCGCGCGCCCAGACCGTGTCGCGAGCCTCTTGGAAAGTGCCCTTCGCCTCGTCGTCGGTACGCGATGCTCGCACCAAGGTGACGGTGGCGTTGCGCCGCCATGCCGTACCGCAGGGGGTGATCGACGACGCCCGGCTCGTGGTGACGGAGCTGCTCGGCAATGCGCTGCGGTATGCGCGACCTACCGGCAGCGGGTGCCTCGTACTGGCCGTCGACGTGCTGCCGGACGGCGTACGCCTCGCCGTCTCCGACGGAGGGTCCACGACGCTGCCGACGCTGTTGCATCCACCCACGCTGGCGCCCAGCGGCCGCGGACTGGGCATCGTCGGGACGCTCACCCGCGAGTGGGGGGTCCTCGACGACGCCGACGGGAACACCGTCTTCGGCGTCCTCGCCATCGCCTGACGGCTGCCTAGTAAGGTCGGGCGGCCGGCCCGCCACGCGCGGTCGGCGGTGCGTCGAGAGGAAGCTGATGGCGAAGAGACCCCGGGCGGCCAAGTCGCGGCCCGAGTCGGCCGGCAGCGTGGCTCCGCGTCAACCGTGCCCCTGCGGGTCGGGCAAGCGGTTCAAGGCCTGCCATGGCGCGGCGCACGGCGATGCGCCCTTCGTCGTACGCAGCTTCGCCGGCCTCCCCGGGGAGTGCGACTGGGTTGCCCTGCGTGAGTTCGTGCAGGCAGCCACCGCGCCGCTGGTGTTGCGACCGGGGACGTTCGAGGGCAGGGCGGCCGGGTGCGACGTACGAGCAGTCACCCTGCTTCCCGGCATCGCACCGGCACTCAAGCGGGAGGATGGAGCCGTCTGGCTGGCGCTGCAGGTGGCACACCAGTCGGGAGACCCGAGTACGGACCTCGCCCGCGCCCTGGAGCTCGCGCTCGCCGCAGAGCCGGGTGCGTCCGTGACCATGCCGTCAGACGCTCCTGCCGGTGGCCGGCTGCAGGACGTCGTCGACGCCGAGGTGGCGTTGGCGGTGACGGTCCTCGACGGCTTCGACTTCTGGTTCGAGGGAGTCGAGGACACCGACGGCGCGGTCGCCGCCACGCTCGCCCAGCTCAACGACACGATCGACCCGACCGTGCGCCTGACGTCCGTCGAGGCCGCCTACTGGACGGCCACCGGCACCAAGGAACACCTGCGGTGGGTCCTGCCGTACGACGAGGAGGAGCTCCTGACGGCGCTGGCGCGCCTGCACGAGTCCGGTGCCGACCACCTGCTGGCGGGGTCGCGGCTGGTCGGTTCCTTCCGCGCCCATGGCCTGCTGGTGCCGGTGTGGGACCTGCCCCTCGGCACCGGTGCCGCCATCCTGGAGGAGCCGGCAGCCGCTTTCGGCGAGCGGCTCGGTGAAGCCCTCGCGGATGCGTCGCCGTTGAGCGCCGACGGTCGGGCGGCGCGGAGCGGTCTGGCGAACCGGCAGCTGACGATCCGCTGACGCCGCTTGCGTCCGTTTGGCCGACGGTCCAGCCGCCCGGCGAAATCGGTTTGCGTACGGGTGAGTCGCCTTGAGAGTGCACCTGGACTTCTATACCCTTGGTGCGCACCCGGTCGTTGCTGTATCCCCCGTCAGTAACGGCCGGGTCTTCCATTTCCCCGGCGGGCGGCTACTCGCGGCTGATCGGGCAGGACATGCACCGTGGGCCGCCTCGACCCGAGCCGAGCTCTGACCCCGAGATGGCGATGACGTCGATGCCGGCCTCGCGGAGCCGCTCGTTCGTCTCCACGTTGCGCTCGTAGGCGACGGCCACCCGCGGCGCGACCGCCAGCGTGTTGTTCCCGTCGTCCCACTGCTCACGCTCCGCGGTCACCGGATCGAGACCGGTGTCGATCTGCCGCAGCGTGTCAATGCCCATCGCCTTCGCCGCCGCCACGAGGAAGGGCTCGGGTGGCGCCACCAGCAGCTCGGCCTCGGCGGCCTCGACGCCGGCGGCAGACCCGTAAGCCGGCTCACGCAGGGTCACGGCGTGGGCGCTCAGCGTGTCCGCCACGTTCGGGTACATCACGATGGCGTCGACGTCGACCATCGTGCAGACCGTGTCCAGGTGCATGGTTGCGCGTTCCTGGGCGATCGGTACGGCGAGGACGGTATGCGCCAACCCCAGGGACAGCGCGCTGCGCGCCAGCCGCTCGGCACCGGCCGGCGTCGTACGCTCGCCGACGCCGACCGCGATCACACCCGGTGCCAGCAGCAGCACATCGCCGCCTTCCAGGTGCTCGGCTCGCCAACCGTGGATCCGCCGCACTCCAGCGAAGCGTGGATGGAACGTGTAGATGAGCTCGGTGAGCTGCGTCTCGCGGGCCCGTGCAGGCATCGCCAGGCTGGTCACCGCCACTACCGCGGGGAGCCACACGGACGAGTCGCGGGTGAACAGCAGGTTGGGCAGCGGGTCGATGAGGAAGTCGTCCGACGGGAGCAGGCTGGTCACCAGGCCGAAGCCGCCCCTGACCTCGTCGTTACGCACGCCTGCGGTGAGCGCGCCCGCCAGCTCGCCGTCGGTGAGCTGGTCGAGCCACCCCTTCAGGTAGGACCGGAACGTGTCGCCGAGGCGCAGGCTGCCGGTGATCTGCGTGACCGCCTGGGTCCGCGCCGCTGGCTCGCCCAGCGCCTCGGTCAGCAGGTCGATGAGGTAGACCACCTCGACTCCGCGGTCCCGGAGCGCACCGGCGAAGGCGTCGTGCTCGTCCTGCGCCCGGCCGACCCACGGGATCCCGTCGAACAGCAGGCTGTCGTTGTTCCGCGGCGTGAGCCGCTTGAGCTCCGGGCCCGGCCGGTGCAGCATCACGCTTCGCAGCCGCCCGACCTCGCTGTCGGCACCTTGGTTGGCATCCATCCCGGGAGCCTAGGCCATGCCGGTCGCACCGGCGAGGGCCGGATTTCAGGGCGGGCTAACCGGTGATGAGCTGGTAGACGCCGACTCCGGCGAAGCCGAGGCAGACCACCGCCGCGATGTAGTGCAGCACGGACAGCCGCATGTAACGCAGCAGCACCCGGCCACCGACGACGGCGAGTCCCGACACCAGCAGAAGCGCCGCCCACGCGCCGACGAAGATGGAGACCGGACCGCCGTACTTCGCGACCAGGTTGAGGGTGAGGATCTGCGAGAGATCGCCCCACTCGGCGGCGAAGATCAGCAGGAACGACGCAAGGACGGCCCGTAGACCGGTTCGGTCCAGCGCGGTCTTGGCGGAGAACTCCTCCTCCTGCTCCTTCTCGCCGGAATCGGCTCCGGGCGCGGCGATGAGAAGCAGGACCGCACCGATGGCGAACATGGTCGTGCTCAGAGCGTGGATTATCCAGCTCGGCAGGTAAGAGACGGCAGCTCCGGCGGTGACGGCGACCACGCACTGGACGCCGAAGGCAAGCCCGACACCGATCCAGACTGCGAGCGGTCGGTAGCGCGTCGAGAGGACGAGCGCCGCGACGAACGTCTTGTCGGGCAGCTCGACCGGGAAGATCAGCGCAAAGCTGATCAGCACCAGATGCCAATCCATGGACTACCCAACAGTGGACGACGATGGTCGCGACGAGTCTACGGGCGGGTAACGTGGGTTGGCTGCTGGCTGGCCGGGGGTCGGCCCGGCGTGAAGGAGGCTTCGACATCCGTGAGCGTCATGCTCGGCATCGAGACATCGTGCGACGAGACGGGCGTCGGCCTGGTGACCGACGGCCGGCTGCTCGGGCAGGCGCTCGCCTCCAGCATGGAGGAGCACGCCCGGTTCGGCGGGGTGGTGCCGGAGGTGGCGGCGCGGGCGCACGTCGAGGCGATGATTCCGACCGTCCATCGAGCGCTTGCCGTCGCCGGCATCGAAGCGTCGGAGATCGACGCCGTCGCCGTCACCGAGGGGCCGGGGCTCGCCGGGCCGCTGATGGTCGGGGTGGCGGCCGCGAAGGCGTACGCGCTGGGGCTCGGTGTCCCGCTTTACGGCGTGCACCACCTGGCGGCTCACGTTGCGGTCGACCTGCTGGAGGCCGGTCCGTTGCCCGCCGAGTGCGTAGCCCTGCTGGTGTCCGGCGGCCATTCGTCGTTGCTGGCGGTCGGGGATCTGGCCCACCAGGAGATCGACATCCTCGGCGCGACGGTCGACGACGCGGCAGGTGAGGCGTACGACAAGATCGCCCGGCTGCTCGGGATGCCCTTCCCCGGCGGCCCGGAGATCGACCGGGCGGCCGCCGGCGGGGCCGTCAGC
>JBBQKY010000055.1:0-14164 GCA_038327385.1 Propionibacteriales bacterium | reverse complement strand
AGGACCTCGAGGTTAGGGCGCCCAGGGTCACCCTCGAACTCGAAGGTCTGCACGATACGGCTGGCCGCCGTCACCTCGTGGAAGGAGCCGTGGAAGCTCCACTCACCGCCTTTGCCCGAGATCACGTAGCTCCAGCTGCCGCCGGTACGAGCGTCGAACTCGCGCATCGTCAGCTGCGTGCCGCGAGGACCGGTCCACTGCGCGACCAGGTCGGCGTCGGTGTGCGCCTCGAAGACCCGGGCAGCGGACGCCTCGAACTCGCGTGAGTAGGAGATGGTCTGCTCACCGGCGTTCGCTGTCACGGTGCGCTTGTTGGTCATGTCGAGCTCCTTCTCCGGTCGAGCAGCTCGTCGAGCCGCTCGAATCGCGATTCGAGGCGGCGTCGGTGCGCCTCGAGCCAATCGGCAGAGCGAGCGAGCGATGCGGCCTCCAGGTGCACGGGGCGGGTCTGCGCCACCTTGTGCCGGGAGACGACGCCGGCGGACTCGAGCACCTTGATGTGCTTGGACACCGCCTGCAGCGAGATCGGGAATCTCGCGGCGAGCTCATTGACGGTGGCGTCCCCCTCGGCGAGCCGCTCGACGATCGCTCGTCGCACGGGGTCGCCCAGGGCCGCGAAGGTGGTTGCGAGATCCTGCTGCTCCGTCATCACATTGCTTACTAAACCTTTTGGTTGAATACATACACTACGGGCCGTGCTGCGACGGAGTCAAGGACAGCCCGGGCCAGCCGGCACGCCTCTACGGCTTTACAAGACGCCGGCGTAGCGCAGCATGAAGTCGCGCTCGACGTCTCGGCCCCGCGTCGGGTCCGGTGTGGGGCTCGCTTCCTTGGTCGAGACCATGTCTTCGACTCTGATCGGCGCGGGAAGCCGGCTGAACCGGTCCGCCGGCTCTCCAGCCTTGGCGGCGGCCCTAGCACGCCCGCGATCGCCCACGGCCACGATGACCACTCTCACGTCTCTAGTCTGCCCCACATACGTTGGCGTGCAACGAAGCGCGGCGGGTGGCCGGCGTGCTGCGGCGTGACTTGCTGACTCAGCCGTAAGGACCCAGCGGGGACCGGGAGGATTCGTAGCGCGTCAGGTCGGCAGTCGAGCGTAGGACGGGCAGGTTCGGCGAGAGTGCGTCGACGAGCGCGCGCCGGGTCTGGGCGAGCTCGACCTGGAGCTCACCCACCCGAAGTCGCAGGGCCGCGACCTGGTGCTCGAGCTCGAGGATGCGTCGTACTCCCTCGATCCCGATGCCGGACGACGTGAGCTGCGCGACCGTCCGCAGCAGCTCGACGTCCCGCATCGAGTAGCGCCGCCCGCCACCCCCGGCGCGCCCAGGACTCACCAGCCCGATCCGGTCGTAACCGCGCAGCGTCTGCGGATGCATGCCGCTCAGCTCGGCTGCCACGCTGATCACGAAGACCGGTGCGTCCGCATCGCCGGGGTCGAAGCCGAGCGGAGACCTAGCCACGAGCGCCCGCCTGCTCGTCCAGCAAGTGCTCGCGCGGGTTGTACGTGCCGGCGGCATCGCGGAACGCCTCCATGGCTGCGCGCGCCGCGTCGTCCAACGCGAGTGGGGTCTCGACCTCTACCGTGACCAGCAGATCCCCCTTCGTTCCGCCACGGCCGGGCGCGCCGCGGCCCTTGATCCGGAAAGTCCGCCCGTTGGGGGTGCTCGGCGGGATCTTGAGCGTCACTGGGCGTCCATCGAGCGTGGGCACGGCAATCGACGCGCCGAGTGCCGCCTCGTCGACGCGGATCGGGACTGTCAGCGTGAGGTTGTCGCCCTTACGGCCGAACAGCCGGTGCGGGCTGACGTGGACCAGGATGTATAGGTCCCCGTCCGGACCACCGTGCTCGCCCGGACCGCCCTTGCCCCGCAGCCGGATCTTCTGGCCGTCCTTGACGCCGGCTGGGATCCGCGCCGAGATGACCCGGTTCGACACGCCCCGGCCCGAACCGTGGCAGACCGGGCACGGGTCGTCCACGACCAGGCCCCGACCGAGACACTCGCGGCAGGGCTCGGTCATTGCGAACACTCCGCCGTCGCTCGAGGTCTGCATCCCCGAGCCCTCACAGTTGGGGCAGACGCGCGGCACCGTGCCGGCGCGCGCTCCGGTCCCCGCGCAGGCGGAGCATGCCTCGTCGCTGGCGAGCCGGAGCGAGACCGTCATCCCCTCGATCGCCTCGTCGAAGGTCAGCGACGACTCGGTCTCCACGTCCTGCCCGCGCCGCGGTGCGCTGCGGGTACGGCCGCCGCCGAAGATGCCGCCGAAGAGATCGTTCAAACCCCCCTGGCCGCTGCCACCTCGGGACCCGAAGACGTCGCCGAAGTCGTAGGCCCGGCCGCTCGAGCGGGGCCCGCGGAAACCCCCGGAGCCGAACAGCGTCCGCTGCTCGTCGTACTCCTTGCGGTGCTCCGCATCCGACAGCACCGAGTAGGCCTCGGAGATCTCCTTGAAACGCTCCTCGGCCGCGGAGTCGCCCGGGTTCGAGTCGGGGTGGTTGGCGCGAGCGAGCTTGCGGTACGACTTCTTGATGTCGTCGGCCGACGCGTCCTTGGACACGCCGAGGACTTTGTAGAAGTCCTTCTCCACCCAGTCACTCGGGCTCATCTGCACACACCTCCTCCGCTGCCGAGGCGGCGGCCATCAGGCGCTTGCGCCCGAGGGACCACCGTCGTTGCTTCCATTGTCGTCGTACGACGTGCCGCCGCGCCCCTCGTCGGCCGAAGCGTCGGCAGCCTCGGCGTGGTCATCGGAACTAGCAGCTTCTCCCACGCCGTCTGCGTCGGAGTCAGCGACGTCCGCCTCCGAGGGGGCAGAGCTGTGGGGTGGCTCGGCGACCGCAACCCGGGCCGGCCGGAGAATCCGGTCATCGATCGAGTAGCCGACCTGCAGGATCACCTGACAGGTCGGACCCGCTACCTCGTCGGAGTAGCTGTGCATCAGCGCCTCATGGATGCGGGGGTCGAACTCGTCGCCGACCTGGCCGAAAGGCGTCAGACCCAGCTTGGAGACGGCGCCCTCCAACGACTCGGCGACAGCCTTGAAACCGCCGCTGAGCTCCTCGTGCTCACGAGCCCGGGCGATGTCGTCGAGCACCGGCAGCAGCGCGGCGAGGGTGGCGGCGATCGCATTCTTCCGCGCGTTCTCGCGGTCGCGGTCGACCCGGCGCTTGTAGTTCAGGTACTCGGCCTGCAGGCGCTGCAGGTCGGCGGTCCGCTCCGCCAGCTGCGCCTCGGCTGTCGGCTCCGGCGAGCTGGACGGCGGCTCAGTCGAGCCCGGTGGAGGCGAGGCGGGAGCGGCCGTCTCCTCCCGCTCCCGCAGCTCGCCGGTCTCCGGGTCGACGCGCCGCTTGTCGCGAATCACCGGCCCGCGACTCCATGCCTCGTCAGGGTCGACGCTCACTTCGCGTCATCCCCTGCCGGCGGGTTGTCGTTGCCCTCGTCGACGATCTCGGCGTCGACGACGTCCTCTTCGCCGGTGCTGGCGCCATCGCCACCGCCGGTCGCGGAACCGTCGGCTCCGCCGCCACCTGCGGCGTCGGCGGCCGATGCCGCCTCGTACATGGCGGTGCCCATCTTCTGACTCGATGCGGCGAGCTTGGCGGCCGCCGCGGAGATGGCGTCGTTGTCCTCGCCTTCGAGGGCGCGCTTGGTCTCGGCGATGTCCGCCTCGACCTCTGCCTTCAGGTCGGCGGGGATCTTGTCGGCGTTCTCGCTGAGGAACTTCTCGGTCGAATAGACGGCGCCGTCCGCTGAGTTGCGCAGCTCCACTGCCTCGCGACGCTGGCGGTCCTCCTCGGCGTACTGCTCCGCGTCGGCGATCATCTTGTCGATGTCGTCCTTGCTGAGCGCCGATCCGCCGGTGATCGTCATCGACTGCTCACGCCCGGTGCCGCGGTCCTTCGCAGACACGTTCACGATGCCGTTGGCGTCGATGTCGAACGTCACCTCAATCTGCGGGATGCCCCGCGGAGCCGGCGGGAGGCCGGTCAGCTCGAAGTTGCCGAGCAGCTGGTTGCTGGACGCCATCTCACGCTCGCCCTGGTAGACCTGGATCATCACCGACGGCTGGTTGTCGTCGGCCGTGCTGAACACCTGTGACCGCTTCGTCGGGATCGTGGTGTTGCGCTCGATGAGCTTGCTCATCACGCCACCCTTGGTCTCGATGCCGAGGCTCAGCGGGGTTACGTCGAGCAGGAGGACGTCCTTGACCTCGCCCTTGAGCACGCCGGCCTGCAGGGCTGCGCCCACGGCGACGACCTCGTCCGGGTTGACGCCCTTGTTCGGCTCCTTGCCGGCCGTGAGCTCACGTACGACGTCGGCGACCGCCGGCATCCGAGTCGAGCCGCCGACGAGGAGGACGTGGTCGATCTTGTCGAGGGGGATGCCCGCGTCCTTGATCACCTGTTTGAACGGCGACTTCGTGCGGTCGAGCAGGTCGGACGTCAGCTTCTGGAACTCAGCACGCGTCAGCTTCTCCTCGAAGTGCAGCGGGCCGGTCGCGCTCAGCGTGATGTAGGGAAGGTGGATCATCGTCTCCGACGATGCCGACAGCTCGATCTTGGCCTTCTCGGCCGCTTCCTGGAGACGCTGACGGGCGATCTTGTCGGCCCCGAGGTCGGTGCCGTGGGCGTTCTTGAACTTGCTGATCATCCAGTCGACGATTCGGGAGTCCCAGTCGTCCCCACCGAGATGGTTGTCGCCGTGGGTCGCCTTGACCTCGATGACGCCCTCGCCGATCTCCAGCAGCGACACGTCGAACGTGCCGCCACCCAGGTCGAAGACGAGGATCGTCTGGTCACTCTCCTTGTCGAGGCCGTAGGCGAGCGCCGCGGCGGTCGGCTCGTTCACGATGCGCTGGACGGTGAGCCCGGCGACCTCGCCGGCCTCCTTAGTCGCCTGGCGCTGTGCGTCGTTGAAGTATGCCGGCACCGTGATGACGGCGTCGGTGACCTTCTCACCGAGATAGGCCTCGGCGTCGCGCTTCAGCTTCTGCAGGATGAACGCAGAGATCTGCTGCGGCGTGAACGTCTTGCCGTCGATGTTCTGCTTCCAGTCGGTACCCATATGACGCTTCACAGACCTGATGGTCCGGTCCACGTTGGTCACGGCCTGCCGCTTGGCGACCTCTCCAACCAGCACCTCTGCGTTCTTGGCGAAGGCCACCACCGATGGTGTGGTGCGGGCACCCTCGGCGTTGGCAATGACGGTGGGCTCCCCACCCTCGAGGACGGCAACGACGGAGTTCGTCGTACCGAGGTCAATTCCGACCGCACGAGACATGTTTGTGATACCTCTCTGACAAAGTTGAGTCCTACCTGCTCAAGTCTAGCGTCCGGAGTCGACCTCGCCGAAAGGGGGAGGCGAGGTTGAGCCCGGACGACTCAAGTCTGCGAGAGGTACAAGCATCGGCCGGCGGCGGATGTTCCCGCGGCGGAGGCTATATTTCTCGACCACCCGTTCCGGGGGTGCGCCAGGAGTCTGAGTCAAGCGGCGGGTGACATCGTGCACAGGCCCATCACCCTCCCAGGTTGTCGGTGAAGTTGGCCCACCAACCCATGTCACCGCCCACCTCCTGACGCGGCGTCTTGACCGCGCCGCCATTGGCCTCCACGGCGGCGAGCGTCGCCTCGATGTCAGCCACGTTGACGTAGACGCGCACCCCTTCGCCGCCATCCTCGGCTCCCGCCTGCGAGAGCCCACCGATCATCGCTGCGTCTGAGTAGATGCCGGCGTACCCCTCGCCGAACGGCTCGAAGGTCCACCCGAAGACGGTGCCGTAGAAGGTCTGCGCCTCCCCGAGGTCCTTGACGGGAATCTCCCACCAGGTGACGGTGTTCAGCGTGCCTACCGCGGTCGTGTCGGTCATGGCGTGTCCTTTCGTCGTCGTACGTCGAGCATGTCCCGACAACGCTACGACGAGCAGGAGAGGGTGCCATCGACATCACCGCGCAGCGGGTTGCCGGGCGACGTCATGAGCTCCCAGCGGAGGACCGGAGTCGATGACCTTGCGCAGCAGATCCTTCAGGTCCTCGTCGCCGGCCGCTCCGAGCGCGTGTACGACGCCCGCCTGGATGTCCACGGCAGCCTGCCGAGCGGCGGTCAGCTTCGCGGTGCCCCTTGTGGTCAGCGTCAGGTCGTAGGCCCGGCGATCGGTGGCGTTGCGGCGACGAGACACCAGCCCGGCACCCTCCAGCTCGTCGACGAAGGCCAGCACCGCTGGGGCCGAGACCCCCACGATTGCGGCGAGCCGCTGCTGCGAGCAGGGCTGCGCCACTGACAGGGCACTCAGCATGCCGAAGTCACGGGGCGAGAGGCCATGCGGAGCGAACGCCTCCGCCGCCTGCCGGGACATCATCCGGTGGGCGCGAGCGACGAGGTATCCACACCTGCTCCCGAGACCCTGAATGGCGACGGTGGGGTCGTCTGCCAACAGCGCTCGCAGCTCCCGAGCGAGCCGGTCGTGCTCTGCTGGCGACAGGAACCGAGTGAGCCGGGCCTCGCCACGGTCGAGGGAGTGGTGGAGCACCTTCAGCGCAGTGCGGCCCTCGTCGGTGAGACGCAAGGCGTAGGACCGGCGGTCCCGGCTGTCCCGGTTGCGCACCACCCATCCCTTCGCCTGCAAGGAGTCGACCACCTTGCCGGTCGTCGTACGGTTCAGGTTCAAGAGCTCCCCGAGCCGCCGCTGTGAGATGGGCTCGTCGTTGCGGACCAGCGTCAGGATCGGCACCTCCTGGACCGTCGAGTCCTCACCGATGCAGGCTTCCGCGTGCTCTCGGCACACGACATAGGCACGGCGCAGCAAGAACCCAGTGAACTGCTGGACGCTCACCCCCTGCCCCGCGCCTGGTGCCATGGCACCCATCATCCTCCCCGTAGGGCGAATTGTCGCCAGAACTTAACCATTAACCCCGTTGACCATGTCGGCCGGACCACGTACCGTCGCGCAGGGATGCCGTTGCCGGTCTCGGGTGTGGCGCTGCCGCGCGATCGTCCGCGGTTCGGCGGCTGCGACACACCGGTTTGCCGCAGACGGGAAGGTTGCGGGAGAGTGTCTTAATGATTAACTAGGTTGACGGTTTCCGCAGTCCCCGGTAGGTTCCAGGCAAGGCCGGAACTGCGCCGGGCATCTCTACTCCGAACCCATCAGTAATCGATAGCGCTGCGCGGGCTATCTCGACATTGCAGGAGCGTTTCGTGGAGCGTCTGGCTCGGTTCGTGATGCATCACCGTATCGTCGTCGGCCTGTTCTGGCTGGTGATGCTGTTCGCCGGCGTGGCCTCAGCGAGCGTGCTCTCCGGCCGGCTGAGTCTTGACTTCTCGCTTCCCGGCCAGCCCGGCGACACCGCCGAGCAGCAGCTGATCAAGACCTACGGCGTGAGCTCCTCCAACACCTTCGTCGCCGTGGTCACGGTCCCGGCCGGGCAGACCGTCCAGTCCGACAGGCACCAGGTCGCCGACGTCTTCGCTGCCGTCCACAAGGCCGTCCCGGAGACGATCCTGGCGGATCTGGCGAGCACCGGCGACAAGGGCTTCGTCTCAGCCGACGGCCGCACGACGTTCGCGCTGATCCAGGGCCCGCAGCCGCAGTCGTTCGGGCCAGGAATCGAGGTCCAGCTCGAGCCGGCTCTCACGTCGGCGTCGAAGAGTCAGGGCTTCACCAGCGGCCTCACGTCGTACGAGCTGCTGTCCGCCGGTGGTGACACGTCCGGACCCAGCGTGCTGGCGGAGACGCTGTTCGGCGCTGCTGGAGCGCTGCTCGTGCTGATCTTCGTCTTTGCGTCCTTCTTGGCCCTGCTGCCGATGGTCATAGCGGCGGTTTCGATCCTCACGACGTTCATGCTGGTTCTCGGCCTCACGACGTTCAGCGACGTGAGCTTCGTCGTGCAGTTCCTGATCGCCCTGATAGGGCTGGGCGTCGCCATCGACTACTCGCTGCTCGTCGTTTCCAGGTGGCGCGAGGAGCGGGCGCACGGCCGCGACAACGAGGAGGCGGTCGTCGTCGCGATGAAGACGGCCGGCCACGCCGTCCTTGCCTCCGGTGTCACGGTCGCCATCAGCCTGCTCGCACTGCTGGTCGTGCCGGTGCCGTTCCTGCGCAGCATGGGGGTCGGCGGCATGCTGATTCCGCTTGTCAGCGTCGCGGTCGTGCTGACACTGCTGCCGGCGCTGCTGTCCAGCATCGGTCCGCGCATCGACTACCCACGCATCCGGAAGGAAGGCGTGGCCTCACGGGGATGGTCCGCCTGGGCGCGGCTCATCGTCGCCCACCGCGCCGTCGCCGCCGGAGTGGCCCTGGTCGTCCTGGCGCTGCTGATCGTCCCCGTGTTCAGCCTCAAGATCGGGACGTCCGGCATCGCCTCGCTGGCCCGCAGCGGACCGGCGTACGACACGCTGCAGACACTGCGCTCCGGAGGCATCGACAGCGGTGTGCTCACGCCCGTCGAGGTGCTGGTTCCTGCTGCTGACGCCGAGGCAGCGGCCACTGCCGCCCGCGGCGTCGACGGCGTGCGGATGGCCGTCGTTGCCGGGACCAGGGGCGGGCAGGGCGTCGTCGACGTGCTCCCGGTTCACGAGACCGTCGACAGCTCGAGCAGCGCCGTCGTCGACGACGTCCGAGCCGCCGTCGAGGGGGCGACCACCGGCGACGTTGGAGTGACCGGCGCGGGTGCGACCGTCGAGGACTACTTCACCGCGGTCTACGACAAGTTCCCCTATGTGCTGCTGCTGATCGCCGTCATCACGTTCATCCTGCTGGTGCGGACCTTCCGATCTGTGCTGCTGCCGGTCAAGGCCGTCATCCTCAACCTGGTGTCGCTCTCGGCGGTGTTCGGGGCAGTTGTCTTCTTCTGGCAGATGGGTCACGGCTCCGGCACCGTCTTCAGCGTCTCGCCCACCGGAGCCATCACGTTCTGGCTGCCGGTGCTGATCTTTGCCTTCTTGTTCGGGCTGTCCATGGACTACGAGGTCTTCATCCTGGCCCGGATGCGTGAGGAGTACGACGCGACCGGCGCCACCTCCCAGGCCGTCATCACCGGTATCGGACGCACCGGGCGGCTCGTCACCTCAGCAGCACTGATCTTGTTCTTCGCGTTCGCTGCGCTGGCCTCCTCGCCGGGCACCGACATCAAGGTCCTCGGGACTGGTCTCGGGGTCGGCATCCTCATCGATGCCACCGTGGTGCGGGCGCTGCTCGTCCCGGCGCTGGTCAGCCTGTTCGGTCGCTGGAACTGGTGGCTGCCCGGCTGGCTGGCCAAGATCCTCAGGGTCGAGCCGTCTCCGCTGGCTCCGCGTCCCGACGAGATACCCGAGCCAACGCCGGAGCCTGCCGGCATGCGATGAGCCTGACGGCCGGGTCAGATCGGGCGACCCCCGCGATAGGTGGCTGCGACGAGCGGGACCCCAGGCCGGTAGCACAGGTGGAGGTATGACGGCGCCGACAGCACGGTGAAGTCGGCGCGGGCTCCTAGACCGAGCCGGCCGATGTCGTCGCGACGCAGCGCGGCGGCTCCGCCGGCGGTCGTGGACCACAGCGCCTCCGCGGGACTCAGCCGCATCTCCCGGACCGCCAGCGCCATACAGAACGGCATCGACGAGGTGTAGCAGGACCCTGGGTTGCAGTCGCTCGCCAGGGCGACGGTCACTCCGGCGGCCAGCATGGCCCGCGCTTCCGGGTACGGCGAGCGCGTCGAGAACTCGACACCGGGCAGCAGAGTCGCCACCACCCCGGCGTCGCGCAGGTTCACCATGTCCTCCCGGGTGGCGAACGTGCAGTGGTCGGCGGATGCTGCCCCCTCCTCGCACGCGACGGTGATCCCGGGCCCGTGGCCCAGCTGGTTGGCGTGGATACGCGGCATCAGCCCGGCCGACCGACCTGCCTGCAGCACCGCCCGTGCCTGGTCGGCGTCGAAGGCACCCGTCTCACAGAAGACGTCGACCCACCGGGCGTACGGCGAGCACGCCTCGAGCATGGGGCCTGTCACCAGGTCGACGTACCCGGCGACGTCGTCGGCGTACTCGGGCGGGACGACATGGGCGCCGAGGAAGGTCGTCTCCGTGGTCAGCTGGCGTGCAATCGCCAGGCTGCGCGCCTCGTCGGCGACGGTCAGGCCGTAGCCGCTCTTGATCTCAACGGTCGTGGTGCCCTGCCGCGCCATCTCGGCGACCAGCCGGGCGGCTCCGGCGGCCAGCATCTCGTCGGGAGCTGCCCGGGTGGCGGCCACGGTGGTCTGGATGCCGCCGGCTGAGTAGGGGCGGCCCTCCATCCGGGCGGCGAACTCTAGTGCCCTGTCCCCGGCGAAGACGAGGTGCGCATGGCTGTCCACGAAGCCCGGCAGCACCGCCGCCCCTTTGACGTCCATACTCTCGTCCGCGGCCGCAGCCGATCGTCGCGAGCCTGACCAGACGACTCGCCCGTCCTCGATGGCGAAGGCCGCGTCGTGCACGAGCCCGAGCGGCGAGCCGTCGCCGAGGCCTGGGTCGTTGGTGACCAGCTCGCCGATGCCTGTGACGAGAAGAGAGCTCATGCCTGTGCCCAGACGGCCTCGATGGCTCCGGTCAGCTCGCGGCCGATCTCGGACTGGTCGTCTCGGGAAGCGATGACGCGCCCGTCGCACACGACCTGCACCACGTCCGCACTGCCGGCGCAGAACACCGCCGTCTCGAGAGCGGCTCCGCCGCCAGCAGTTCTGGTGGTCTCGAGGTCGAGCGTGACCAGGTCGGCGCGCGCTCCCACCGCGATGTGCCCGGCGGTGGCAAAGCCGAGTGAGGCGTGACCACTGGCCGTACCGGCCGCGAACAGCTCTGCTGCCGACCAGATCCCGCGGCGCTGGCTCGCCAGCCGTTCGTCGAGCTCGAGCGCCCGCATCTCCTCGTAAAGATCGATCACCGCGTGGCTGTCGGAGCCCAGCGTGAGTGGGGATCCGGCCTCCTGCAGCGGGCGAGCCGGACCGATGCCGTCACCAAGGTCGCGCTCAGTAGTCGGACACATGCAGATTGTCGTCTGAGAGGCGCCGAGGAGCTCGATGTCGCGCTGGGTCAGGTGCGTCGCGTGTACGGCGCTGGTGAGCTCGCCCAGCGCACCGGCATCCTCAAGCAGCTCCGTCGGAGTGCAGCCGTGGGCGGCTCGGCACTCGTCGTTCTCCGCCAGCTGCTCTGACAGGTGGACGTGCAGGGGCACCCCGGCCGACTCGGCCCACTGCGCCACGACCGGGATGCCGCTCTTGGGAACGGCACGCACGGAATGCACGGCTCCGCCGATCACCACGCCGGGCCCCGACTGTGCCGTGAGGGCTGTCGCGCGCGCTGCCCAGGCATCGGCGTCGCCGTCACTGAAGCGGAGCTGCACTCCCTCGGCGATCTCGCCGAGGCCAGCGGTCAGATAACACGTGTCCAGCAAGGCGATCCGGAGACCAACGTCGCGCGCAGCGGCGACCAGCGCCGTCCCCATGACGTTCGCGTCGGCGTACGGCGACCCGTCGGGCGCGTGGTGGAGGTAGTGGAACTCACCGACGCTGGTGATGCCGGCCGCGGCCATCTCCCGGTAGACCGCGTGCGCGAGCCGGTAGTAGCTGTCCGGGTCCAGAGTCGCCGCCAGGGCGTACATCTGCTCGCGCCAGGTCCAGAAGGAGCCCTTCCCACGTTGGGTACGCCCACGCAGGGCGCGATGGAACGCATGGCTGTGGCAGTTCGCGAGACCGGGAATCGTCAAGCCAACAAGGCGTACTGCGCCGCTGGAGGGTGCTGTCTGAACCGCGACTGAGGTGATGAGCCCGCCGGTGATCTCGACAGCGACGCCCGACGCAACCGTGGTGCCTGCCACGACGGCGTATTCGCACCAGTACGTCGTCATGTGGTGAGCTCGCGAAGCACGGTCGTGAGCGCCTCGACGCCAGCGAGGCAGTCCTCGATCTCGGCGAGCTCGGCCGGCGAGTGCGAGATCCCCGTCGGGTTGCGCACGAAGATCATGGCCGACGCGATCCCGGCGATCTGCAGGATGGCGGCGTCGTGACCCGCTCCGGTGGGGATCTTGGGTACGCCCCCCAGTGCTCGGGCGATCCGGGCGGTGAGCGGCGGGTCGAAGTCGACGGTCGGCGAGACCGACTCGGCGAAGACCGTCACGTCTGTGCCGTCTCTGCTTGCCCGTTCCGCCGCCTGCCGCTCGATCGTCTCAACCAGCTCGTTCAGGATGTGCCCGTCTGCGCCCCGCGCGTCGAGCCAGCCCTGTACCAGTGAGGGAATCGCATTCGTCGCGTTCGGCGAGACTGCCATGCGCCCGAACGTCGCACGAGCATCCGCCAGCCTGGCCTGCTTGTTGGCTGCCAGCACCGTCATTGCGAAGGTCAGCATCGGGTCGTGCCTGTCCTGCATGCGCGTGGCTCCGGCGTGGTTGGGCTCACCGGCGAAGTCGAAACGCCAACGGCCGTGCGCCCAGCTCGCCGACGCGACGGCGACAGGAACGCCGCGCTCAACCAGGTCGCGGCCCTGCTCGATGTGCAGCTCGACGAACTCTCCGACGTCGTCCAGCAGCGTCGACCGGCCCAGCTCCGGCTCCATGCCCGCGGCCGACATCGCGTCGGAGAGGAAGACTCCGCTCGAGTCGGTGAGCTCCTGAGCGCGATGAGCAGGGACCAGACCGGTCGCCAGCCGCGAACCCAGGCAGGCGATTCCGAACCGCGAGCCCTCTTCCTCGACGAACGTCGCGACCCCGATGGGCCGGTTGGGCACGACGCCCTCGGCGCGGAGGGCGTCGACAGCGGCAAACGCCGACACGACACCCAGCGGACCGTCGAAAGCGCCGCCGCTCTCGACGGAGTCGAGGTGCGAGCCGACGAGGAGACCCATGCCGGTGACTCCCTCGGGGCGCCACCAGGCGATGGCGTTCCCCTGTCCGTCCACCTCTACGTCGAGGCCCCGAGCGGCGGCCTGTTCGACGTACCAGGCAGCACACTCACGCTCTGCCGAGCCGAAGGGCGATCGGTGGTAACCGCCGGTCAGCGGGACCCAGCCGATAGGAGAGAGCTCACGCCACATGCCCTCGAAGGTCACCTCCGCAATATGCCAGACCGGCTGCTGCCGGCGTAACCGATGTCGTGAGACTGCCGCGCGCCATAGCCTGATGACGACCCGACAAGGAGGAGTCGCGATGGAGTTCCAGCAGGTGGTCGATCGGCGCCGGATGATCCGCAACTACACCGGCGAGCCGGTCGAGCCGGCCGTCGTCGAGCGGATCCTCGAGAACGCTCTGCACGCCCCGAGCGCCGGGTTCAGCCAGGGCTGGGCATTCCTGGTGCTCGACGATCCCGCTGACCTCGAGCGCTTCTGGACGGCCGCCACGCCGGCTGAGGGTGGCCTGGACGCCTGGCTGGCCGGCATGCGGAAGGCGCCGGTTCTCATCGTCGCCATGTCGTGCAAGCGGGTCTACCTCGAGCGGTACGCCCAAGAGGACAAGGGCTGGACGGATCTCGACGAGAGCCGCTGGCCGGTCCCCTACTGGGACATCGACACCGGCATGGCCGCGTTGCTGATGCTTCAGACCGTCGTGGACGAAGGTCTCGGCGCCTGCTTCTTCGGCATCGGGCCGACCGAGGTGCCCGGCTTTCGCGCTGCCTTCGGAGTGCCCGACGACTACATGCCGATCGGGGTAGTGTCCGTCGGTCACCGCGCTGCCGACCTGCGATCGCCGTCGTTGCGCCGTGGCCGGCGCTCCGTCGCGGAGGTGGTGCACCGCGGCCGGTGGTGAGGCTCGGGGCTTGTGGACCTGCCGTTGAGGCACTGATGATGTGCCTATGGTGAGGCTGCCGTCCGGAACCGTGTCCCTGGTGTTTTCTGATGTGGAGGGGTCGACGGTGTTGTTAGGCCGGCTGGGTGCGGCGTATGCGGAGGCGTTGGACGGGCAGCGTCGGGTGCTGCGGGCGGCGTGGGCTGAGCATGGCGGCGTGGAGTTGGGCACGGAGGGGGACAGCTTCTTTGTGGTGTTCGAGTCGGCGCCGGCGGCGGTGGCGGCGGTGGTGCAGGCGCAGCGTGAGCTGGCCGGGTTCTCCTGGCCGGGTGGTGAGTCGGTGCGGGTGCGGATGGGGGTGCATACCGGGTCCCCGATGGTCCATGACGGCGGGTATGTGGGGATGGATGTGCATCGGGCGGCCCGGATCGCTGGTGCGGCCCAC
>JBBQKY010000054.1:0-14202 GCA_038327385.1 Propionibacteriales bacterium | reverse complement strand
GTGGACACCTCGAGCAGCGCCTCGTCGACAGCAACCTCGTCGCCGACGGCTTTGAGCCACTGGGTGACGGTTCCTTCGGTGACGCTCTCGCCGAGCGCCGGGAGGTTGACTTCGGTCGCCATGTCGCTTGCTCATCCCCTTCTTGCGGATCTGTGCCGTGCGGATCTGTGCTGTGTGGCAGACGCTGGCTCAGCCTAACGGGAGGCTTCACGAGTGCGCGTGCAGCGGCTTGCCGGCGAGCGCGAGATGCGCCTCGCCGAGCGCCTCGCTCTGGGTCGGGTGCGGATGCACCAGGGAGGCGACATCGGCGGGAAACGCCTCCCAGCCGACGATCAGCTGAGCCTCGGCGACGAGCTCGCCTACGCGGTCGCCGACCATGTGCACACCGACGACCGGGCCGTCCTTCTCCCGGACCAGCTTGACGAAGCCCTGGGACCTCAGGATCTGGCTCCTGCCGTTGCCGGCCAGGTCGTAGGTGAGCATCTCCACGCGGTCGGCGCCGTACCGCTCCTTGGCCTGGACCTCGGTCAGGCCGACCGACGCGATCTCCGGCTCGCAGTAGGTGACCCGCGGAATGCCGTCCTCGTCGATGACCGCCGGCGCAAGGCCGGCGATGTCCTCGGCGACGAAGATGCCCTGCTGGAAGCCCCGATGGGCGAGCTGGAAACCAGGCACGATGTCACCGACCGCGTAGACGCCGTCGACGTTCGTGTGCAGCCGCTCGTCGGTGAGCACGTAGCCGCGGTCCATCGCGATGCCTTGGTCCTCGTACCCGAGATCGGCGGTCACCGGCCCCCGACCGACCGCGACGAGGAGGACATCGGCGTCATAGGTGTCTCCGGATGCCACCGTGACGTGCACGCCGCTCTGCGTCGTCGAGACGGAAGAGAACAGGGTGCTGGTCTTGATTGCGATGCCGCGCTTGCGAAACGCCCGTTCGAGCACCTTCGAGGAGGCCGCGTCCTCACCTGCGACGAGCCGTGGGAGTGCTTCGATCACAGTCACGTCCACGCCGAACGACCGCCACGCGGAGGCGAACTCGACGCCGATCACCCCGCCCCCCAGCACGACCGCCTTGTCCGGCAGGGTTTCCAGCTCGAGCGCGTGCTCACTGGTCAGTACACGGACGCCGTCGACCTCGAGACCGGGCAGCGAGCGCGCATAAGACCCTGACGCGAGTACGACGTGGCGACCCTCGTAGCGAACGCCGTCCACCTCAACCGCGTGCGATCCGACGAGCACCCCGTGACCGTTGACGACGGTGATCGCGCGGTCCTTGACCAGCCCCTGCAGCCCCTTGTACAGGCGGGAGACCACGCCGTCCTTGTAGACGTTGACAGCCTTCAGGTCCACCGCCTCGAGGCTCGACCGCACGCCGTACTGCTCGGACTGGCGGACGGTGTCGGCGACCTCGCCGGCTCGCAGCAACGCCTTGGTCGGGATACAGCCGCGGTGCAGGCAGGTCCCGCCTACCTTGTCCCTCTCGACCATGGCGACGCTGAGGCCGAGCTCGGCTGCCCGCAACGCGCAGGCGTAGCCGCCGCTGCCGCCGCCGAGGATGAGCACGTCAAAGCTTGTGGGTTCGTCCGCCACCGTTCCTCCGACCGAATCGTGTCCGGCAATACCTCCACCGGCCTGTCCATGCTAGATACTTGCGGTCAACCGACAAGGGAGGAGGGCGCATGGGCTTACTGAGGCGACGCCGCAACAGACCGGGCGTGCTGCGCGCGGCCGAGTCCGACGACATGCGGTACCTCCAGGAGTGGGTCAAGAGCCACTCCGGTATCGAGGGGTTCGTCGAGCCACGGACTGCCGTCACCGAGACGACGCTGCTGCTCGTCGCCGTCGACGGTGAGTGGACCCGGCGGCGGGTGCCGTCGGCCGAGTGGGCGCACGACTTCGCCAACGGGGAGGGCATCCCGAGCTACGACGCCGCCGTCGTTGGCTACCCCGAGCGGATGCGCGAGTGGAACCGCCGGCACGGCGGCAGCAAGGGCTAGCGCGCCCGTTCGACGGCGAGCTG
This sequence comes from Propionibacteriales bacterium, assembly GCA_038327385.1. Taxonomy (GTDB): domain Bacteria; phylum Actinomycetota; class Actinomycetes; order Propionibacteriales; family Nocardioidaceae; genus JAWWPG01. Next base: position 12,179 of record JBBQKY010000054.1, on the reverse strand, counting down.
GATGAGGGTGCGGACCGCTGAGCCCGTCCCGCCCTTGGGGGTGTAGCCCGCTGGAGCTCCCTCGTTGAAGGCGGGTCCGGCGATGTCGATATGTGCCCACGGGATCCCCTCCCCGACGAACTCACGAAGGAACGCGGCAGCGAACAGCGCGCCGCCCCACGGATCGGGGTTGTGCTGGCTCAGGTCGGCGATCTTCGTGGTGCGGACCAGGTCGCGCATCTCATCTGGGATCGGCATCGGCCACATCCGCTCGCCGGCCCGCTCGGCCACCGCGGGCAGCTCCTTGTGCAGGTCGTCGTCGTTGCTGAAGACTCCAGCCGTGTTGCGCCCGAGGGCGATCATGCAGGCACCCGTCAGCGTTGCCACATCGAGGATGACGTCTGGCTTGTCAGCGGTCGCTGTGGAGATGCCGTCGGCGAGCACGAGTCTGCCCTCGGCGTCGGTGTTGAGGACCTCCACTGTCTTGCCGCCGTACATCGTCAGCACGTCGCCCGGACGCGCCGCCTGTCCTGAGGGCATGTTCTCTGCCAGGCACGCATAGCCGGTCACTCGCACCGGCAGGCCGAGCTCGGCGATGGCGAAGACTGCCGCGGATACAGCGGCGGCACCCGCCATGTCGCACTTCATCGTGGTCATGCCGGCGCCCGACTTGATGGACAGTCCACCGGAGTCGAAGGTGATCCCCTTGCCGACAAGGGCGATGTGCGCTGACGCCTTGGCCGGTCGGTAGGAGAGCCTGGCCAGTCGCGGCTGACGGGCCGAGCCCTGGCCGACACCCATGATGCCGCCGTAGCCCCTGCTCAGCAGTGTCGTCTCGTCGAGAACCTCGAGCGTCACCTTCGAGCCCCGTGCCCGGGCCTTCAGCTCATCGGCGAACGACTGCGGGTACAGGTCGTTGGGCGGCATGTTCACGAGGTCCCGGCTGAAGTTGACTGCGTCCGAAACGACCTGCGCGGCCTGGGCGGTGTCTTGTGCCGCACGTGTCCGGGCTCGCTCGGTAAGGACGACGACCGCACCGACCCGGTCGGCCTTCTTCGTGAGATACCGGTCGTAGGTGTAGGCACCGAGGAGTGCGCCCTCGACGACGGCACGGATCTGTTCGTCGGTGCTGGCGGGCAGTGCCAGCGCCACCGTCTTGGCCCCACCGCTCGCGCGCACAGCCGCCCCCGCAGCCCGACGCAACGACTCTTCGTCGAGGGTTCCGCTCTTGCCGAGGCCGGCCACGACGACCACCGCAGCCCGCGTCGCCGTACCGCCGGGCAGCTTGCTGACGTCGCCTGGTCTGCTGGTTGCCCCCAGGCTCCTCAGCATCTCTGCGAACCCGGAGCCGAAGGCCTCGGCGACGTCAGCCGCACCGTCCGCCGCCACCAGGGCGTCGCCCTCCGACTGCACACCGACGACAAGGACATCTGCCTTGACCTTTGCCGCAGAGGTGGATCGGAGGGTGGTACTGGTCATGGTGGTCCTCGTCGGTGCGGTTCGGACGACACTCGCTGATCCCGGCGACCTTACCGGTTGGGGTAGGTTCGCCAGCCATGGCTCAGCACTCGAACAACCTGCTCACGTCGCCGCTGCACGAGCGCCACGTGGCTCTCGGCGCGAAGTTCGCCGAGTTCGGTGGTTGGTCGATGCCGCTCGAGTACACCGGCGCTGTCAGCGAGCACAACGCGGTACGGCAGAGCGTCGGCGTCTTCGACGTCAGCCACCTCGGCAAGGCAGTGGTCAGCGGGCATGGTGCCGCTGCCTTCGTCAACAGCTGCCTGACGAACGACTTGCGACGCATCGCCCCCGGGAAGGCGCAGTACGCCTTGTGCTGCCGACGCGACGGCGGGGTCGTCGACGACCTGATCGCCTATCTCCGCAGTGCGGACGAGGTCTTCCTCGTTCCCAACGCCGCCAACACGACTGAGGTCGTGCGGCTCCTCACTCAGGCTGCACCGGAGGACGTCACGGTGACCAACCTGCATCGGGCGTACGCCGTCCTCGCCGTTCAGGGGCGCCGTAGCGACGAGGTGCTGGCCGCGGTCGGTCTCCCGTTCGGCCATGAGTACATGTCCTTCGTGGAGGTCTACCACGATGGTGGCTCGGTCGTGGTCTGTCGCACCGGCTACACCGGGGAGCGGGGCTACGAGATCGTCGTCTCCAGCACCGCCGCGGTGTCGGTGTGGGACGCCCTGCTGGCCGAGGGATCGAGCCTCGGCCTGGTACCCGCCGGTCTGGCTGCCCGTGACACGTTGCGGACCGAGATGGGTTACCCCCTGCACGGCCAGGACATTTCCTCGACGATCACTCCGGTGCAGGCCCGCCTCGGATGGGCCGTCGGCTGGGACAAGGAGTCGTTCTGGGGCGATGACGCGCTGCGCGCCGAGCGCGCCGCGAAGCCGCGGCGCCTGCTGCGCGGTCTCGTCGCCTCCGGCAGGGCCATCCCACGCCCCCACATGGAGGTCACCGGCACAGACGGGGTCCGCACCGGCGAGGTCACCTCCGGCACGTTCTCCCCGGTCCTCCGCAAGGGGGTCGGGCTTGCGCTGCTCGCGTCCACGATCTCCGAGGGCGACGAGGTGTACGTCGACGTACGCGGCCGCCGGGAGCCGTTCATCGTCACGAAGCCGCCGTTCGTGAAGCCGCAGGTCGGGACGGCGTGACGACCGCCGCCCTGCCGAAGGAGCCGCGTCGAGCGGTCCGCCGAAGCGCCCGCAGCACGGGCTGTCCTGCGGTGAGGATGACGACCGCCGTCAAGATGCCCCGTGCCATGTCCCAGCCGAGCGACGTCGTCGCCCAGAAGACGGCATACCGGTGCAGGTTCGATGTCAGCGACGCGCCTGCCAGGTAGCTGAGCTCAGGGGTGTAGGAGGCGAACGGCCAGAACCACAGGTTCAGGAGCACCCCGTAGCACAGCCCGGCGACAACCCCGTAGGAGGCGAGCACGACCGCCTCCCACCGCCCCCGCACCCCGGGCAGCATCCCCGCGAAGAGCCCCACCCAGCCCGCTCCGAACATCTGGAACGGCATCCACGGCCCGACGCCCGCGGTGATCAGCGCGCCCGCGAAGATCGTCAACGCGCCCAGCACGAAACCGAAGCCGCGCCCGAAGATACGCCCGCCGAGCAGGATGACCACGAAGCTCGGCTCCAGGCCGGCGAAACCCGGTCCGAGCGCCCGCATCGCCGCTCCGATCGCGACCAGCATGCCGAGCATCGCGACGGTCTTGGCGTCGATGCCGCCGGCCGAGATCTCCGCAAGAATGACGGCGGCGAGCAGCGGCAGCAGGACGACGAAGAGCCAGGGCGCGTCGGCCCCGTGGGAGTTGTCGAGGGCGGCGCCGGGCGTGACGAAGAACGGCCAGGCATACGCCACCACACCGACCAGTGAGACCACGGCGAGCATGAGTGTGCTGCGGGCCCCCAGGGGGATCAGCGGCCGGTCGGTGTCGAAGCGGCGAGCGCTCACGGCGAGATCACCGGCAGCGGTGTGGGCACCGGCTGCCATGCAAGGGACCGAGCTACGTCCGCGACGGTGAGCCAGCGTCGCGACCCCAGCACCTTTGCCACCTGCGGCGCGAAGACCGACGACGCGATGACCACGTCAGCGGTGGGTCCGTCGGCGACGACCTCGCCGTCAGCCAGCACGACGACGCGCTGAGCGACGTCGGCAACCAGCTCCACGTCGTGCGTCGCGAGCACCACCCCGCGACCGTCGCGGGCGACGGCGGTGAGCATCTCCACCAGCCGCCGCTTCGCCGCATAGTCCAGCCCACGCGTCGGCTCGTCGAGCAGCAGGAGGGGTGGGGCCGCCGCGAGGACGACGCACATCGCCAGGACCAGCCGCTGCCCCTCGGAGAGGTCACGCGGATGACGCTCGTCAGGTACGTCGGGAGCGAGTGTGGACAGCAGCGAGCGGCAGGTGCCGGCAACGGCACCAGCGTCAGAGTCTGCCGTTCGGCATTCCTCGCCGACCGACTCCGCATAGAGGATGTCCGTCGGTTGGCTCGGCACCAGTCCGGCCAACCGGACCATGCTCGAGGGACGCAGGGATCCGGGGGAAGCTCCGGCCACTGTCACTGAGCCGGCCGTGGGGCTCACCAGCCCCATCAGGGCTTTGAGCAGAGTCGACTTCCCCGAGCCGTTGCGACCCATCACCGCGACGACCTCACCGGCTCTGAACGCGCAGTCCACGTCGCGAAGCGCCGTGACACCGCGATAGCCCGCCACGAGCGACTCCGTTCGCGCGAGCACGGTCTCAGGGGCCCCGGACTCGACCCACCCGATGCCGCCCGGCAGCGGCTCCGGATCGGTCGCGGGCAGCCGGTCGAGAAGCTCCGGTGCGCGGCGCCGGGCGTCGCGCACCGACAGCGGTACCGGCTGCCAGCCCGCGAGGCGTCCCAGCTCGACGACCGGCGGGACGAGCGGCGAGGTCGCCAGCACGTCCGCTGGGCTTCCTTTGACCACACCGCCGGCTTTCTGCAGAAGCAGCACGCTGTCCGCGAGCTGCACCACCCGCTCCAGACGGTGTTCGGCGACCAGGATCGTCAGCCCCAGGTCGTGCACGAGACGTCGTAGCGCTGCTAGCACCTCCTCGGCTCCCTGCGGGTCCAGCGCGCTGGTCGGCTCGTCGAGCACGAGCACCCGCGGGTGCGCGGTCATGGCCGCCCCGATCGCCACCCGCTGCTGCTGTCCGGCGCTGAGCGTCGCCAGCGGGCGGCCGCGTACGTCGACGATCCCGAGCAGGTCGAGGGTCTCCTCGACCCGCTTGCGCATGACGGCGGGCACGACCGCGAGCGACTCCATCGCATAGGCGAGCTCGTCCTCGACGGCGTCGGTCACGAACCCGGCGACCGGGTCCTGCCCGACGTACCCGACCATGTCGGCAAGATCTCGGGGATGGTTGTCACGCGTCGAGCGACCCGCAACCGACACGTCCCCGCGCAGCGCCCCGCCGGTGAAGTGTGGGACCAGGCCGTTGACGCAGCCGAGCAGGGTCGACTTTCCCGAGCCCGACGGGCCGATGACGAGGCACAGCTCTCCCTCGCCGACGGAGAGAGTCACGCCGTCGAGCACGGGGGCGGGAGCGCCCTCGTACGTCATGGACACGTCGCGGAAGTCGATCACGAGTGCGTCACCCGGTCGGGCGGAGGCGGCGCCACCAGCGCCGGCAGCAGGGCGACGAGGGGGGCCAGGAGGGCGAGCAGGGGCAGCTCGGGGACCTGCACCGGGTATGGCGGCACGGCGGCGGCCGGGGATGTCCGCGACACGACGACCAGCAGCACGGCGCACGCCACGCCGGACCCGGCCACCAGCCATTCGGGCAGGCCCCACGGGTCAGGTCGGTAGCGGGTCCGTGCCGTACGCCGACCGCCCGCAACGAGCCCGGCTGCAGCGAGCAGCCCGCCGCCCACGAGGGAGGGGATCCCGAGCCAGTCGGACGTGCCGGCGTCGAGCAGCCCGAAGAGGCCGACACACACTCCGAGGACTCCGGCCAGCACCAGCCCGGTGGTCAGGCGGCGAGTGGTGACGCTCACGTCGTTGCGTCGCCCGTAACCCCGGCTGTCCATCGCCGCGGCGAGCTGCACCGAGCGGCTCAAGGCGCCCTCGAGGACAGGCATTCCGGTACGACGCAGGCTGCGCAGGCCCGTCGCGTCCTGGCCGCGCAGTCGCTGGGCCGCCCTGACCCGTGTGGTGTCGGCGACGAACTGCGGGGCGAAGGTGAGCGCCACGACCGAGGCGACACCGAACTCGTACAGCGCGCCCGGGACGCACCTCAGCAGCCTCGTCGCGCTGGCGAGCGCGTTGGCCGCACCCACGCAACAGATAAGGGTGGCGAGCTGGAGGCCAGAGGCGGACGCGGTCAGCACCGCCTCCCACGTGACCACCCCGCCCAGCTTGAGACCGGCCATCCAGCTCGGTAGCGGGACCTGCGGCAGGTCGACGATGACATGAATCCCCTGCGACTCCTGGGAGAGCAGCCCCTGGAGCACGACCCGCACTGCCACGATGATCAGACCGAGACGCAGGAACGCGCCGTACGCGTAGGCCCACGGGGCCCGGGACCGGCGAGCGACCACGACGAAGCCGGCGACCGCGAGGATCAGCAGGCAGATGAACGGGTTGGTGGTCCGGCTTACTGCCGCCGCCAGACCCAGGGCCCACAGCCACCAGGCGCCCGGGTGGAGCGGGCGGGGCTGGCGGATCGAGTGAGCGAGCCTGGGCACGGCGGCCGGCTGCTCAGGCGCTGCGTCGTCGCAGCACGAGGGCGCCACCGACGAGCGCGAGGACGACGACCACGCCGACCGCGATCACGACGACCTGGCTGTTGCTGTCCGCACTGTCAGTGGAGGCGGTGCCCGTCTTCGGCGAGCTGCCCGGGGACGCCTTCCCCGTCGTCGGCGCTGTCGTCGGCGACACCGAGCCCGGCACGACGAGCGTCACCTTCTGGTCGGGCGGGGGCTCGGTGGGGTTCTTGACGGTGCTCCCGCATCCCGTCGACGGGTAGCCGTGGATCCCGCAGATCAGCCCGCTGGAGCCGACCCGGACGTCCGTGACCGCCAGCAGCGCCTGCTGGACGGTGGCCGACTCGCCGACGGACGCACACAACCCCCCGGGTGCAGGCGTCGGGTCGCCGTTCGCGGCGTCCGACGGCGCGCCGTAGTCGATCACGAAGCCAATGCGCTTCTTGCCGGCTGCCTTCGCGGTCGATCCGCAGATCTGCTGGAAGCTGCCCGCTGCCCGCGGGACCCGGGGGTCCTTGACCACCAGTGCCCACCGGAACCCGTAGACCGTGCCGTCGGTGCTCGCCGACGTCGAGGGGTCGTTGGCCCCCACCTTCATGTACGACCAGGTCGACTTGGCGGAGTCCCAGATGTAGAACCCCCAATACGTGTAGCCGACGGCGGCCGCCGCGGCGTGCGGCTGCCCCGCCGCTGCCGCTGGGCCCGGTACGCCGGAGACCTGGACGGGACGAATCTGGGCGGTTGAGCTGGCGGGTCTGACGGCGGTCTGTGCAGCGCCCGCCGCCGTGAGCGACGACGTACCGGCGACGGTGAGCACGGTTGCCGCTGCGAGGGATGTCAGACGGAACATGGTGGCCATGGCGGAGGCCTTTCACGCTGGTGGCCGCGAGAGGTCCGGACCGCAGCAGCGGAAGACCGCCGACACCGTCCAGCTCCGCACCGCATACCACGACGGTCAGGGAGCCAGCGCCACCTCGGGAGGTTTTCCGGCTTCCGAGCGTTTGGTCTCGGTCACGGTTGCGGGTCAGCGCCGGCTTCGTACCGGCTTGCCCTCGCAGAGGTCGCGTGGTGCTCCGACCGTGCCATGAGCGGGCACCGCTCGTCAACGCGGCTCCCTGGATAGGCTCGGAAGGCTGCCGACCTCAGCAGCCTCAGAATGGAGGCAACGTGTCCTGGAAATGGCGTCTCGACAGAGCCGACGGCGCGGCGGTGTCCCTCGACTTCGACCCGCCTGCCTTCTCCGCCCAGGGCGACGCTGAGTCCTGGATCGGAGAAGTGTGGCGCGAGCTCGCCGACGCCGGTGCCGACCAGGCGACGTTGCTCGAGGGCGACCGCGTCGTCTACGGGCCGATGTCGCTGCAGAGCGACTGAGCGACCGAGCGACCGAGCTGACCGAACGACCGACCGACCGAGCGACGGCTGACCGGTGGGGTCGCCGGCTCTAGACCTCGGCGCCGGGCCGGACAGCAGGCTTCGGCAGCCGCAGCCGCCGCATCTGCCAGGCCCGCATCAGCGTGTACATGGTGATGCCCTTGGTCTCGACGGCACCGAACTTCGCGGCCAGCGCCTTGCGCATCCCCCGCATGATGCGCACGGAGTCCAGCGCCAGCGCGGCCAGCACGACGAGCCAGGCGAACGACCCGATGAACTGGGTGTACGGCGAGAGCAGCAGCGCCAACAGGAACATGGTCACGAACACGGGGATCAGGAACTCACCCAGTGTCCGGTGGGAGTCGACGTAGTCGCGGGCGAACTTCTTGACCGGACCGCGGTCGCGAGCCGGCAGGTACTTGTCGTCGCCACTACCGGAGAGCGCCTCCCGCTGCTTGACGCGCTGCTCCTTCACCCGCTGCCGGTTGAGGGCACTGGCTTCCTTCTTGTTGCGGGGCGGAGTCAGCCGCTTCTTGCGCTGCGCCTCGGCCTCTTTGCGCTTCGGGGTCGCGCGGCCCTTGCCCAGCGTCATGTCAGTGGCGCCGCTGCCACCCCCGACACTCGTCGGTGCATCCTGCTCAGCCGCCTCGGACGCAGAACGTCGACCGAACACGAGATGTGCCTCCCTTACCACTGGGTGCCGCGCCCACCATCTCCGCGCCCACCATCTCGACGGCCGCGAGATCAGAAGGCCAGCCTACCGGTGCATCGCACTGTCGTGGCGTGTGCAAGAGCGGACACGTAGGGTTGGGAGCCACGCGACCAGGCGTTCGACGAAGGGGCAGGCCCACCCGATGAGCAGCATCATGCAGCGCATCTCACTGATCTTCCGGTCCAAGGCCAACAAGGCGCTCGACAGCGCGGAAGATCCCCGCGAAACGCTCGACTACAGCTACACGAAGCAGCAGGAGCTCCTCCAGAAGGTCCGCCGAGGGGTCGCCGATGTCGCCACCAGCCGCAAGCGCATCGAGCTGCAGATCCAGCAGCTGGACCAACAGGCGCAAAAGCTGCAGGGCCAGGCTCAGCAGGCGCTGGCAGCCGGCCGCGAGGACCTCGCCCGCGAGGCCCTGACGCGCAAGGCGGGGCTGCAGCAGCAGATCGCCGACCTGCAGACACAGCACAACCAGCTGCGCGGTGAGGAGGAGAAGCTCACCAACGCCTCGCAGCGGCTGCAGGCCAAGGTCGAGTCCTTCCGCACCAAGAAGGAGACTCTGAAGGCGAGCTACACCGCCGCGGAGGCGCAGAACAAGATCAACGAGGCGTTCTCTGGCATCTCGGAGGAGATGGGTGACGTCGGGATGGCGATCGAGCGCGCGGAGGACAAGACGGCGCAGATGCAGGCTCGAGCCGGTGCCGTGGACGAGCTCATCGAGTCCGGCGCCCTGAACGACCCGATTAGCGGCGGCAAGGACGACATCACCGCGGAGCTGGAGCGGATGGGAGCCGGCACCTCCGTCGACGCCGAGCTCGCCCAGCTGAAGGCGCAGCTCGGCGGCACCTCGGCTCCCGGCCAGATCGAGTCGCAGCCAACCGGCAGTGCCGATACGGCGGCCCGCGCCCAGGAGGAGGAGAAGGCATGATTGTCCGCATTCTCACCGAGGGTCAGTACGACGTCCCCGACAGCGAGATCGACGATCTCAATATTCTGGACGAGAAGCTCGAGGCAGCCGTCAACAGCGAGGACGCGGAGGCCTTCACGTCGGCCCTCCACGACCTGCTCGAGCGCGTCCGGTCGGTGGGTACCGAGGTGGCCCCTGACGAGCTAGTCGAGTCCAGCCTGCTGCTCCCGTTCTCAGATGCCACGATCGCGGAGGTTCAGGAGCTGCTCAACGACGACGGCCTCATCCCCGGCCGTAGCCAAGCCGCCACCTCCTAACCGCGACCATCCGGCCGTTTTGGTGACCCATCCGTCCCTTTTGGTGGACGATCCGTCCCTTTTGGTGGAAGATCCGGCCGTTTTGGTGACCCATCCGGCCGTTTTGGTGGACGATCCGGCCATTCCCGTAAATCTGGCCGGGGCGGTTGCGGCGTACGGCACACTTGAGGAACAATCGCGGCGCGCCAAGCGTCGTACCTCTTAGATCATCCGACCAGAAGGCGAGGCGTCGACCAAGCAGTGTCCAGCACCCGATTCCGTAGTGACGCAGGACTGACCGCACGCATGAGCGTGGTCATGCTGCTCCTCGGTGCCCTGTACGTCACCGTCATGGTCGGCCTCATCGTGGCCGGCTTCTCCGCCGCCGCGGTACTCGTCATCGCCGCCGCGCTAGGCATTGGTCAGTGGTTCTTCTCCGACAAGCTCGCGATGGCGGCGATGCGCGCTCACGAGGTAACGCCTCAGCAGGCGCCGGAGCTGCACGGAATGATCGACCGGCTTTGCGCGCTGGCCGACATGCCCAAACCGCGGGTTGCCATCGCCGACACCGACATCCCCAACGCGTTCGCCACCGGCCGCAGCCCCAAGAAGTCTGTCGTGTGCGTGACAACGGGGATCCTGGGCCGGCTCGACGGCGAAGAGCTCGAAGGTGTGCTGTCCCACGAGCTGTCGCACGTGGCGCACCGTGACGTCGCGGTCATGACCATCGCCGGGTTCCTCGGTGTCGTGGCCGGCCTGGTGATGCGCTGGGGTCTGTACTTCGGCGGCGGGCGCCGCGACAACAGCGGTGTGCCGGTCTGGCTCGTGATCTGGCTCGGCAGCATCGTCGTCTACGCCATCTCCTTCCTGCTGACCCGCGTGCTGAGCCGCTACCGCGAGCTGTGCGCGGACCGGTCGGGCGCGTACCTCACGGGCAAGCCGTCCGCGCTGGCATCGGCGCTGACCAAGATCACGGGTGACATGGCCCGCATCCCGACCCGCGACCTGCGCCAGGAGCAGGCGTTCAACGCCTTCATGTTCGCGCCGGCGCTCAATGGCAAGTCGATCGGCGGTATCTTCGCGACGCACCCGCCGCTGGAGAAGCGCCTCGAGCAGCTTGCCAGGATCTCCGCAGATCTTTCCCGTCCCACCGTCTGAGCGAGGTCAGCGTCCAGCCCGTGCGAGGATCCTGACGTGGGACTACTGAAGAACCTGTTCGGCCGCAGCGACCCGCCGAAGGCCAACCTGGACAACCTCTTCGCCGTGCCGTCTGCCGCGATCACGCTCGAGGCCAGCTCTGCCTTCACCTCGACAGGTCAGGCGGCGGTCTGTTACCGGCAGGCCGAAGGCGGCGCCTTCGCGGCTGCTCAGACCGACGTACAGGCTCTCCTGGATGCCGACGGCGGACCCAAGGTAGAGCGGACCACCGACGACTTCGGGTTCACCTGGCTGGTGTGCCGCGCCGACCCGAGTGAGCTGTCCGATCTCGTCACCGACCTGCACGCAGTCAACAGCGCGCTGGAGAACGCTGGCTTCGGCCCCTCCCTCCTCTGCTCGCTCGTCGCCTTCCAGAACCCCGACGGCAAGAAGTTCGCCCTCGTCTACCTGTACAAGCAGGGCACGTTCTACCCCTTCGCCCCGCAGGGCAAGGACAAGCGAGACAACGCCTTGGAGCTGCAAGTGCGGGGAGTCCTCGCTGACGACCTGCGTATCGAGCCGGAGCTCGGCCGTTGGATGGCGCTATGGGGGGCACCGGGTCTCTGAGCCCGGGAAGTGCGCACAATCGCGGATTATTTCGCAAGTGGGGGATTTCCGCTCCCATGAGCCTTTGCGCGGCCCAGGAATCCCACAATCGCGAACTAATCGCCGATTGTGGGGTCGCGGCGGAGGGAGGCGCTCGAAATGGTGTCCGGTCAGAGGAAGCCCCCACGGGAGGTACGGTGTCGGGACCGCCATCCCGGCAACGGCCACGTATCCGTAGTTGTGCAGCTCGAGCCCGGCGCTCAGGCCAACGTCGACGGCCCAGGTCTGGTGCGCCGTCACGTCGCTGAAATCGACCGGCTGGTCGGGCGTCGAGTGCGCGAGGGCGCCCCAGAGCGCGGTCTGGGCAGCAGCTGGGTCGGTGCCGGCGACGAGGTACGGCGACCCGTTGGGAAGCGGGTAGGCATAGCCGCGGGACGGCCCCTGCTCGGTGACGACAAGCGGCACCACCGCACCACTCACGACTGCGCCGTCCTGCTCGGCGACCTAGCACCCGGGCGCGTGATGGTCGAGGAGACGGCGCAGCCGGTCCCTCCAGCCCGGCGCGCTTCGCAGACCTCAGCTCGGGCGGCGCCAGTTGGCGGGGCGGGTGTCCACCGTGCGCCGATAGAATGCTGTCGCGGTCAGCCGCCCGACACCGGGCACGTCGTCGTACGACATCGGCCGGAGAGTCATCGCGGGAACTCTAGCCCGGGGTGCGCTGGCAACCTGGAAGCGTCCCGGTGCGTCATACGCGGGGACGTCAAGCGAAGGAGACCCAGCACGTGAGACTCAAATCGCAGCTCGTCAGCGGCGTCACGGTCCTGCTCACGGCGGGCTCACTCGGAGCGCCCCTGGCTCAGGCAGCCGCGACCGACGCCCGCGTGCCGCCGGGTTTCGTGGCGTCCTCGACGTCGTGGACCTCGA
>JBBQKY010000053.1:0-14264 GCA_038327385.1 Propionibacteriales bacterium | reverse complement strand
CACTTGCGGGAGTCGCGCTGCGACGCGCAGAGAGGGACAGACGATGGCTGGCATCGTGACAACGGCGGAGATCGACATCGCGGCCGCTCCTGCCCAGGTATGGAGCGCGCTGACGGATCCGGATCTGATCAGCGAGTACATGTTCGGTTCGAAGGTCCAGACCGACTGGCAGCCCGGAAGCCCGATCACCTGGAGTGGCGAGTATGAGGGCACGGAGTATGAGGACAAGGGTGAGATCGTGGAGTTCGAGCCCGAACGCAAGATGGTGGTCACGCACTTCAGCCCGATGAGTGGCCAGGAGGACAGGCCGGAGAACTACCACACGCTGACCTACGAGCTGACGGGCAACGGGGAGACGGCCCATCTCACGTTGAGCCAGGACAACAACGCGGACGAGGAAGGAGCGGAGCGAGCCAAGGCCACCTGGGCGGCCATGCTCGATTCCCTGAAGGAGGTGGCCGAGAGACCATGACCTCAACCAACGGGAAGATCTGCTACGTCGAGATGCCCGCCACCAACGTCGAGGCATCAGCGGCCTTCTACCGAGACGCGTTCGGCTGGCGGATTCGCACGCGAGGCGGTGGAGCCATCGCCTTCGACGATACGACCGGAGCAGTGAGCGGCACCTGGGTGCGCGACCGGCAGCCCACCGCAGAGCCAGGCCTGCTGATCTACATCATGGTCGACAGCGTCGAGCAGGCGATCGCGGATGTCACTGCGCAGGGGGGTGTTCTCCTGCAGGGCATAGGCGGGGACGCGCCGGAGATCACGGCACGGTTCCGAGACCCCGGTGGCAACGTAATCGGTCTCTACCAAGAACCAAGCGAAGACGCCGCCAGCTGAGCGGAGTGGATCGGGCCGTGGATGTGGAGCGAGCGGCCACCACTTCTATGCTGACGCGGTGACCAGCACTCTGCCCGCGCCGGCAGTGTCCCCGCCTCCGGCCGACCTCGCCGACGTTGACCCAGAGGTCCTCGACGAGATCGCCCGCCGCGTGCTATGGCTCGCGGTTCGAATCGTCGACTCGGCAAACCACGACCGCGTCAACCATGACGGCATCAAGGTGGGCGGGCATCAGGCGTCCAGCGCCTCGATGGTCTCGGCTATGACCGCACTTTGGTTCGGCCACCTGAGCGCCGACGACAAGGTGTCGGTGAAGCCGCACGCATCGCCCGTCTTCCACGCCATCCAGTACCTGCTGGGCGAGCTGGACCCGTCGTACCTCACGACGCTGCGGGCCCGCGGCGGGCTCCAGTCCTACCCGAGCCGGACGAAGGACCCCGACCGGGTCGACTTCTCCACGGGATCGGTCGGATTGGGTGTCGCATCCCCGCTGTTCGCCGATCTGGTACGACGGTACGTCGACGCGCACTTCGGCGCCCGGCCGCGCAGCCGCTTCATCGCCTTCCTCGGCGACGCCGAGCTCGACGAGGGCAACATCTGGGAAGCCCTGTTCGACGCTGGGACAGCCGGTCTCAGCAACACCATGTGGGTCGTCGACTTCAACCGGCAGTCTCTCGACCGGGTCGTGCCGGGAGTGCGCATCGAGCAGTGGCGCGGCCAGTTCGAGGCAGCCGGCTGGCATGTCGTGGAGGTGAAGTACGGCGCGAAGCTAGCACAACAGTTCGCCCGGCCAGGGGGAGCGGCTTTGCGGCATTGGATCGACGCGATGCCCAACGAGCACTACCAGTCGCTCTTCGGCTTGAGCTCAGACGCCTTGCGGGACAGGTTTCTCGAAGGGGCTCCGCGGGACGTCGTGTCCTTCGTGGACGGCTTGTCGGCGGAGGAGCTGCCGGGACTGGTGACGGACCTCGGCGGTCACAGCATGCCGGCGCTGCTGGCGGCGTACCAGGAGTGCGACTCGGTATCCGACCGGCCGAGCGTCGTCTTCGCCTACACCGTCAAAGGATGGGGCCTGCCGATCGCGGGCAACCCGCGCAACCACTCGGCTCTGCTCACCACCGACCAGATCGATGACCTGCGCAGGTCCATGGGTCTCACGATGACCACGGAGTGGGAGCGCCTGGGCCCTTCCTCGGCAGCAGGGCCGCTGTGCGAGAGGCGAGCGCGCGAGCTGCAGCGTGCGCCGCGAACGCCTGCCCTCGACGTCGAGATCCCTACCAGCACAGGCATTCGAGTCACCAAGCCGCTGTCCACCCAGGAGGCGTTCGGACGGGTCCTGGTCGACCTCTCCCGCCACTCCGATGTCGCGCCGTACCTGGTCACCACCGCGCCGGATGTGGCGACGTCCACAAACCTTGCCGGTTTCATCAACCGGATGGGCGTCTTCGCTCCGCGAGAGCGGCGGGGATGGAGTGATGACCCGGTGCTGCGATGGGCCGAGGGCCCGAGCGGGCAACACCTCGAGCTGGGAATCGCGGAGATGAATCTCTTCCTGCTGCTGGGTCAGCTGGGACTCTCGTGGGACCTCTCGGCGCAGCCGTTGCTTGCCGTTGGGACGGTCTACGACCCGTTCGTGTGCAGAGGTCTGGACGCCTTTATTTATGCGGTCTACTCGGGATCGCGCTTCATCGTGGCGGGTACGCCGGCAGGGGTCACGTTGTCACCCGAGGGGGGCGCCCACCAGTCGACGATCACTCCCTCGATAGGCCTGGAGCTTCCCGGCGTGACAGCGCTCGAGCCCGCCTACGCCACCGCTCTCGACTGGTTGATGTGCGACGCGCTCGGCCGGATCGCAGCGGGCAAGTCCACGGTGGACGACTCCGGCGTCACAGACAAGGGCGCCTACTACTTCCGGCTGACCACGCGACCCCTCGACCAGGCGCCCTTCGAAGCGCGCCGCAGGGACGTCGGAGAGGACGCCCTACGCCGTCAGGTGCTGGCGGGTGGTTACCGCCTGCTGGACGGTGCCCGCAACGTGACCGCGGAGGACGAGGACAGCCCGGTGGTGACGCTGGTAGGCACCGGCGCCGTGCTTCCGGAGGTCCTGGACGCCGCGTCGGAGCTCTCCGAGGAGGGGGTCGTCGCCCACGTCGTTGACGTGACGTCCGGCGATCGGCTCTACCTGGCTTGGCAGCACGGCCTGCGGCGAGGCATCCGAGAAGCGAGCCGCCCGGTCATGCCGAACGCGCTGCGTGAGCTGTTCCCCCCGACTGGCCCCCTTGTCACCGTTCACGACGGCGCGTCGCACGCGATGAGCTGGCTCGGCTCGGCCCTGGGAAGGACGTGCGTCCCGCTGGGAGTCGATGAGTTCGGCCAGACCGGGTCGATCGCGGATCTGTACGAGCTGCACGACCTCTCGGCCGGCGCCATCGTCAACGCCGCCCTGGCCGCCCTCTCACTCACCTGACGACGTGGCCGCGGCGACGAGTGGGAGCACCCGATAGTCGATCTGGGTCGCGAGCGTGATCATGGTGGCGGACCGCTCGATGCCGGGGAAGCTCACGAGTGTGTCCAGGACTCGCTGGAGGTCAGAGTTCGAGCGCGCGACGACGCGGCACCACAGATCGCCCGGACCGGTGACCGTGTGCGCCTCGAGCACCTCCGGGATGAGCGCCAAGTGCTCCCCCACCGGGTCGTGACCTGCGGCCTGGCTGATCTCCAGCGTCACGAAGGCCGTCACCGGGAAACCCATCGACCGCGGGTCAACCTCGGGTCCCCATCCGCGCACGACTCCGGCGCTCTCCATCCGGTCCAGCCTGGCCTGCACGGTGCCGCGGGCTACCCGCAGCCGCCGGGAGGCTTCCAGCACCCCGATCCGGGGCTCGGTGGCGAAGAGGTGCAGGATCTGCGAGTCCAGCGCGTCGACGGCCATGGCGCCTCCTCGACAGCTTAGGCAGTGGCGTGGTCAGCATGCTGCCCGACCACCCGGTCAAGGGACGTACGGCTGGGCAGGTTGTCTACTCTTTAGCCACAGCCTTGCACACTCTGTTGGCCAGGGCCAGGATTCGACCATGACCGAAACCTTGACTCCCGAAGAGCGACAGGCAGACCTCACCCTCGAGCAGCTCAAGCAGCTCGTCGGTCTCGTCGAGTACGACGAGGACAGAGATCCTTTCCCGGTGACCGGGTGGGACGCCGTCGTCTTCATCGTCGGCAACGCGACGCAGGTGGCGCACTACTTCCAGTCGGCGTACGGCATGGAGCTGATCGGCTACAGCGGACCCGAGACCGGCAACCGCGACCACAAGGCATTCGTCCTCAAGAGTGGCTCCTGCCGTTTCGTCGTGAAGGGTGGGGTCGCGCCCGACAGCCCGCTGCTCGACCACCACCGCAAACACGGTGACGGCGTCAGCGACGTCGCCCTGGAGGTGCCCGACGTCGACAAGTGCATCGCCCGGGCTCGCGAGATGGGCGCGACCATCCTGCAGGAGCCGCAGGACATCACCGACGAACACGGCACGGTGCGGATGGCGGCGCTCGCCGCCTACGGCGACACGCGTCACTCCCTCGTCGACCGGTCGCGGTACGACGGCGTCTACCTGCCCGGGTACGTCGCGCGTACCTCTGACTACGTGAAGCCAGCCGGGTCCCCGAAGCGGCTCTTCCAGGCCCTCGACCACGTCGTGGGCAACGTCGAGCTCGGCAAGATGGACGAGTGGGTGCAGTTCTACAACCGGGTCATGGGGTTCGTGAACATGGCGGAGTTCATTGGTGACGACATCGCCACCGACTACTCCGCGCTGATGAGCAAGGTGGTCGCCAACGGCAACCACCGAGTGAAGTTCCCGCTCAACGAGCCGGCCATCGCCAAGCGCAAGAGCCAGATCGACGAGTTCCTGGAGTTCTACCAAGGCCCCGGCGCCCAGCACCTGGCGCTGGCGACCAACGACATCATGCGCACGGTCGATGCCATGCGTGCCCAGGGCGTCGAGTTCCTGCAGACGCCGGACTCCTACTACGACGACCCGGAGCTACGCGCCCGGATCGGCCAGGTACGCGCGCCGATCGAGGAGCTCAAGAAGCGCGGGATCCTCGTCGACCGCGACGAGGACGGCTACCTCCTGCAGATCTTCACCAAGCCCATCGGCGACCGGCCAACGGTGTTTTTCGAGCTGATCGAGCGGCACGGGTCCCTGGGCTTCGGGAAGGGCAACTTCAAGGCGCTCTTCGAGGCGATCGAGCGTGAGCAGGAGCTGCGCGGGAACCTTTAGCGAGCCGCGTGGGTCCCCGCTCGTTGCCGCCCGCGAGCGGGCCGGGCCGGGTTGTCGGAGTAGTAGTCGGCGGGCGAGGTCTCGTCAGCGCCCTCGGGCGCCTTGACGGCACGCAGGATCAGCGTGGCGACAACCGAGATGACGACGTTGATCGTCAGCGCGGACAAGGCGATGTAGACCTTGGTGTCGGTGAAGGGGAAGTTCGACAGCGAGCCACCGAAGTGCCGGGTGCCGAGCACGTCCGTGACAGCTTTGCCGTTGACGAGTCTTGTTGCCGTCTTGGGCACCGTGACGTTGTACGCCGTGATCGTCCCGTAGACCATGGCTGTCGCCCAGCCCAGGAGAAGCGCCCACCCGTGGAACCAGCGCGTGTAGAGCCCGACGACGATCGCGAGGAACGTCTGCAGGATCCACACGCCACCGAGCAGCTGCATGTTGATGGCGTTCTGCTTGTCCAGCGCCAGCACGAAGAGCAGCGCGCCGAACTTCACCACGAGCGACGTGATCTTGGAGACGACCGCCTCCTGGTGATGCGTCGCGTCCGGCTTGATGAACTCCTTGTAGACGTTGCGGGTGAAGAGGTTCGCTGCCGCGATGGACATGATCGCCGACGGCACCAGCGCCCCGATGGCGATTGCAGCGAAGGCGATCCCGGCGAACCAGCTGGGGAAGTTCTCCTCGAAAAGGTGCGGCACTGCCAGCTGCGCGTTCGCCAGCCCGTCGGACCCGAACACTGACGTACCCGCGGCGATGGCAGCGAAGCCCAGAAGTGCCAGCATCCCCAGCATGAGGGAGTAGAGCGGCAGGAACGTCGCGTTGCGCCGGATCACGTTGCGGCTCCGGCCCGAGAGCACCGCCGTTATCGAGTGGGGATACATGAACAGCGCCAGCGCCGAGCCGAGGGCCAGCGAGGCGTAGGCCCAGTAGGACGGTTGCGTCGGGATGAAGACGCCGGTCGGCGTACCGGCCGTCGTGGGTGTCTCCATCTTCGTCTTCGCCGCGTCGAAGATCGTTCCGAAGCCGAGGTGCACCGCGGTCCAGACCACGGCCACCACGATCACCAGGTAGATCAGCGTGTCCTTGACGAAGGCGATGAGCGCCGGCGCCCGCAGCCCGGACGAATAGGTGAAGGCGGCGAGCACCGCGAACGCGATGAAGAGCGGCAGGTCCTTGAGGAACGTGTTGCCGTTCCCGCCCAGCCCGATGGTGTCGAGGACCGCCTGGATCCCGACGAGCTGCAGTGCGATGTAGGGCATGGTGGCGAGCACGCCGGTGACGGCGACGGCCAGCGACAGCGGCCGAGAGCCGTACCTTCCCCGCACGAAGTCGGCGGGCGTGACATAACCCTTGGCGTGGGACACCGACCACAGCCGCGGCATGAAGATGAAGATCAGCGGATAGATCAAGATCGTGTACGGCACGGCGAAGAAACCGCTCACCGCGCCGGTGGCATACATCGCCGCCGGCACGGCCACGAACGTGTACGCCGTGTAGAGGTCGCCTCCCAGCAGGAACCAGGTGATCACCGGCCCGAACCCTCGACCGGCCAGCCCCCACTCGTCGAGCGACATCAGCGAGTCCGGGCGTCGCCACCTGGCGGCGTAGAAGCCGCCGACGCTCACGACAAGGAAGAAGAAGACGAGCACCCCGAGTGCCACGCCATCGATGTGGGTGCTGTCGGCAAGGACCGTGTCAGCGCCGCCCATCAGACGTCACCGGACTGGTGTCGCGCCCGCTTGATGACGACGTAGGCCGTCTGGGTGCAGATGGAGGCCAGCACCACCCAGACCAGCTGGTACCAGTAGAAGAAGGGGAAGCCGACGAGTTCGGGTCCGCTTCGCGCGTAGATGGGGACGATGAGCAGAGCCAGCATGGGTATCAGCAGCAGAACACCGGTGACAGTCTTGTCCCGCATGCTGAGTGGATGTGCTGCGCCGTCGGACATGGTGTTCGCCCCCAGATATCGATGGAGCCTGCCGTTGGTCACCAGGCTAGAAGTGACCGCCGCGTTCCGCCACCGACCCACCGGCCAGCGCCCAAGCTGCCGTTCCCGTCATACAGTTGACAGCGTGGGTACGGCGAAGCAGGTGCTCGCAGCGCTGAGGAGCGGGCTCGAGGACAAGGCGGTCATCACCGACCCGGACGTCATCGCCGCCCACAGCGTCGACCGGGCGATGTACTGCCCCTTCGGCAAGGCGCTGGTCCTGGTCCGGGCCCGGTCTACCGCCGACGTACAGCACGTGATGCGCGTCGCTTCGGCGCACCAGGTTCCCGTTGTTCCGCAAGGCGCCTGCAGCGGGCTCTCGGGTGCTGCCAACGCGCTCGACGGTTGCGTCCTGCTCAGCCTCGAGCGGATGGACGCGGTGCTGGAGATCGACGTCCCCAACCGGATCGCCGTCACCCAGCCGGGGACCTACAACGCCGAGCTCTCCCGACGCGTAGCCGACAAGGGGCTCTTCTATCCGCCCGACCCGTCGAGCTGGGAGTTCTGCTCCATCGGGGGCAACATCGCGACGAACTCCGGCGGTCTGTGCTGCGTCAAGTACGGCGTCACCGCTGACTACGTGCTGGGTCTCGAAGTCGTCCTGGCGAGTGGTGGGGTGCTGCGCACCGGCCGTCGTACCGTCAAGGGCGTCGCCGGATACGACCTCACGCGCCTGTTCGTAGGCAGCGAGGGCACGCTCGGCGTCGTCACCGAGATCACGCTGCTCTTGAGGCAGCAGGCGCAGCAGCCCTTGACGGCAGTAGCCGTCTACGAGTCCGCCTCTGCTGCCGCTCAGGCCGTCACCAACGTGGTCACCTGCGGCACGGTGCCGTCGTTGCTCGAGTTCATGGACCGGGTCAGCGTGCAGGCCGTGAACGACGCCAACAACATGGGGTTCTCCCCGGACGCCGGCGCGCTGATCCTGGCGCAGTCCGACAGCGGGGGCGACCAGGGCCGGGCGGAGATCACCCGGATCGCCGCGGTGCTCGCCGGCTCCGGCGCGGTCGAGGTCGTCATCGCCGACGACCCCGTCGAGGGCGAGCTGCTGCTACAGGCACGGCGGCAGGTGCTCACGGCCATGGAGCGCCTCGGTACGACGATGATCGACGACATCTGCGTGCCACGCACCGAGCTCGCCGCCCTGATTCACCGGGTGCAGGACGTGAGCACGGAGTGCGGCTTGACCATCGGGGTCGTCGGGCATGCCGGCGACGGCAACTTCCACCCGACCGTGGTGTTCGACGGCAGCGACAGCAGTCAGGTCCTTGCCGCCAAGGGCGCCTTCGACCGCATCATGGAGATCAGTCTCGAGCTCGGCGGCACGATAACCGGCGAGCACGGAGTCGGTCTGCTCAAGCTCGACCTGCTGGAGCGCGAGCTCGGCGCGCTCAGCCTCGACGTGCATCGCCGGATCAAGCGGGCCCTCGATCCGCAGGGGATCCTCAACCCGGGCAAGGTGTTCGCTCTCGAACCACCGCGTTGAGCCGTCGCGCCGGCTGCTCTCGATAGGCTGGCCGGCGTGTCGACGTACCTCGTCTTCTTGCGCTCCATCAACGTGGCCTCGCGCTTCGTGAAGATGGAGGCGCTCCGCGGGCATCTCGAGGCGGCCGGCTTCGGCGAGGTGGAGACCCACATCCAGAGCGGCAACGTCCGTCTCACGTCCGGTGCCCGCAGCACCGGCAAGGTCGCCGAGGCAGTCGAGACGGCCCTGAACTCGGCGCTGGGCTTCGACGTGAAGGCCGTGGTGCGCAAACCGGCGGAGCTTCTCGCGACCGTCGAGGGCGCGCCGGCCAGCCCGCTGGAAGACGGCGCTCGGCACTATCTGACGCTGCTGAGGGACCTACCCGGAGCGGAGGCGACTGAGAAGCTCGATGGGTGGGATGTCGACGGGGAGCGTCTGCAGCTGGCCGGACGCGACGTGCATGTCTGGATCACCAAGCCCTACAACGAGGTGAAAGCCAGCAACGCACGGATCGAGAAGCTCGCCGGGGTCGCCGCCACCACCCGTGACTGGAAGGTCATCAGCGCCCTCGCCGCCAAGTGGCGCTGAGGACGGCCAGGTTCGCGTCGAGCGACAGGCCGTGCCCAGAGGGCCAGGGCAGCGGATGCTACGCCGGCGGCCGCGTGACGAACTCCGTGTCGATGACCGGCTCGCCGCGGGACAGCTTGCCCGCTTCGACCGGAAGCTCGGCCATGCTGCGCTCGTGCCGCGCGCGGGCGAGGGAAAGGTCTTCCCTGCCGACCGCTTCGCCACCACGGACCAGCGGGACCAGCAGGACTCGGTCGCTGTCGTTGTCGTTGTCGGTTGGGGTGTCCCCGATGCCGACGACCTCAGCGACCGCCGTCCCACGTGAGTTGCACCGTCGTACCGCCCACTTGCGGCCGCCGGTGCTCATCTTGTAGGAGCTCTTCTTCTCGACAGCGACGAGCGGCGCCCCGGGCGCTGCGGAGTCGGCCCTCGCCACGAGCTTGTAGACGAACCCACAGGTGGGATGGCCGGAGCCGGTCACCAGTGAGGTGCCGACACCGTAGGCGTCGACCGGCGCGCCGGACAGGCCGGCGATGGAGAACTCGTCGAGGTCGCTCGTGACGATGATGCGCGTCGACGTGGCGCCCAGCTCGTCGAGCTGGCGTCGTACCTTCTTCGCCAGCACGCTGAGGTCCCCAGAGTCGATCCGGACGGCGCCGAGCTCGGGGCCGGCGACGTCGACAGCGGCCCGGACCGCCGCGGTGATGTCGTAGGTGTCGACCAGCAGCGTCGTACCGCGCCCGAGCGAGTCGACCTGCGCCCGGAACGCGTCACGCTCGGAGTCGTGCAGGAGCGTGAACGAGTGCGCCGCCGTTCCTCGCGTCGGCACCCCGTAGTCGAGGCCTGCCTGCAGGTTGGACGTCGCGTCGAAGCCCGCGACGTAGGCGGCCCGGGCCGCCGCCACCGCTGACCACTCGTGCGTACGACGTGAGCCCATCTCGATGCACGGCCGGCCCTCGGCGGCCCGCGTCATCCGGGATGCGGCGGACGCCACAGCGGAGTCGTGGTTGAGGATCGACAGCAGCAGCGTCTCCAGGACCACGCCCTCGGCGAAGCTGCTCTCGACTACGAGCACCGGGCTGCCGGGGAAGTACGCGTCACCTTCGGCGTACCCGGAGATCGAGCCCGAGAAGCGGTAGTCCCCGAGCCACTCCAACGTCGCCTCGTCGACAAGGGCGATGTCGCGAAGCCAGTCGAGCTGGGCGTCGCCGAACCTGAACGACTCGACGACATCCAGGATGCGGCCGGTCCCGGCGACGACTCCATAGCGCCGGCCGTCCGGTAGGCGCCGGGCGAAGAGCTCGAAGACGCTCGGCCGGTCCGCCGTACCGGACTTCAGGGCTGCCTGGACCATCGTCAGCTCGTAGTGGTCGGTGAGCAGCCCCGTCGCGTCCACGATGCACAGCGTAGGACAGCGAGCGCAGGGAGCCGAGGCGATGGGCGACAATGACGACGTGACCGCGACACCTGACTCCAGCACGCTGGAGCGGCCCGACACCGAGCAGGTGGTGCTCACCGACGTGCCGTGGGTGACCATCGTGTGGGACGACCCGGTGAACCTCATGTCGTACGTCGCATTCGTCTTCGCCGAGTACTTCGCCTTCCCGCGCGCCAAGGCGCGCCGCCTGATGATGCAGGTCCACACGGAGGGAAAGGCAGTCGTGTCCACCGGCAGCCGGGAGGAGATGGAACGCGACGTGCAGGCGATGCACACCTATGGGCTGTGGGCGACCCTGCAGAAGGCCGATCAGTGAGCTACTTCCGCTCGCGGCGCAAGGGCCGGGTGTACGTCGAGATGCCGGCATACAGCGGGCTGCTGATCGCCGACCTGGCCCGGCAGCTCATCGAGCTGCTCAGCGACGGGGAGGTGACCGACGCGGCGGACGTCGACCCTCTCGAGGAGCTGGTGTCGATGGACTCGCCGCGGGAGCCACCCTCGGACCCGGCGCTGCTTCGGCTGCTCCCCGATGCGCGCACCGACGACGCGGAGGCCAACGCAGAGTTCCGGCGCTTCACCGAGAAAGGGCTGCGCAAGGCCAAGGTCGACGCCGCCTTCATCGTGGTGCAGACCGTCGGGGAGCTCGATCCGGAGGACGCCACCGGCGAGGCGGCTATCGAGTTCGAGCTCACTGGCGAGGAGGCTCGGGCTTGGCTGCGGTGCCTCACCGACCTCCGGCTCACCCTCGCCGCCCGCCTCGAGCTGACCGCGGACGACGACGAGGCCACCTGGCTGGCGCTCCCGGAGAACGACCCGCGGGGATCGCTCTACCGCATCTACGGCTGGCTTGGCTACCAGCTGGAGAGCCTGCTCGAGGCTGTCTAGCGCGGATGGCTGTCATCGTACCCCCGACCTGGCTTAGAGTGACCCGCATAGCCCGTCGCCGAGCCCTCCTGAGGTTGTGATCGTGCGCGAGATCGTCGTCTTCAGCGGCAACGCGCACCGCCGGCTGGCGCTGGCGATCTGCTCCGCGTTGGACGTGCGACTCTCCCCGGTCCAGATCACCCGGTTCAGCAACGACTGTCTGCAGGCACAGCTGCAGGCCAACTGCCGTCAGCGCGACGTGTACGTCGTCCAGCCGCTCGTGCCGCCCACGCAGGAGCACCTGATGGAGCTGCTCATGATGCTGGACGCCGCGCGGGGTGCGTCAGCGGCGCAGATCACCGCGGTGATCCCGCACTACGCCTATGCCCGCTCGGACAAGAAGGACGCATCCCGGATCTCGCTCGGTGGGCGGCTGGTGGCCGACATGCTGGTGGCCGCCGGGGCCAGCCGCATCCTGACGATGACACTGCACGCGCCGCAGGTCCACGGGTTCTTCTCCGTGCCGGTGGACCACCTCACCGCGCTGGGTGTGCTGGCGGAGCACTACCGCGACTACGACCTGACCGACACCGTCGTCGTGTCGCCCGACCTGGGGAACGCCAAGACGGCCACCCAGTTCTCGCGGTTGCTGGGCCTGCCGGTCGCCGCCGGGAGCAAGCGGAGGCTGTCGGACGACTCCGTGGTGATCGACGCGATCGTCGGAGACGTGGAGGGCAAGCGGGCCATCGTGCTCGACGACGAGATCGCCACCGGCGGCTCGATCCTGGAGCTGCTCGACAAGCTGAAGGACCTGGGGTGTGTCGAGGCGGCGGTGGCCTGCACGCACGGGCTGTTCGTCGGCAAGGCGGTCGAGCGGCTGCGTCGGCACCCCTCGATCAGCGAGGTGGTGACCACCGACACCGTCCCGGGTCCGGCCGGCTGGCCAGAGCTCCGGGTGCGCTCGGTCGCCGGCCTGTTCGCCGAGGCGATCCTGCGGGTGCATGAGGGTGAGTCCGTGAGCAGCCTCTTCGACGGCGTGGACCCCACCCACGGGCCGCCGCAGCAGACACTGCCCTTCGACGACGCCTGACCTACGCGCCCGCCAGCCCCGGTTATCCCGGTAGTACGGAACGGAACGGGTGTCTTTCCGCGCGGGCGGACCCCGCTTTGCTCCTTACTACCGTGAAGTCCCCCATGGCTACCGCGGGGGAGGCCCCGTGACTGACGGGGGACGCCACGTGTGGGATGGGTCGCATCGACGTCGTTCCGGCCGCTGACCGTCGTACCCTCGGACTGTGACGGACGCGCCTATCGGCATCTTCGACTCCGGGTTCGGGGGGCTCACGGTGGCCCGCGCCGTCCTCGACCAGCTGCCCCACGAGCCGGTGCTCTACCTCGGGGACACCGCGCGACAGCCGTACGGCCCGAAGCCCATCGCAGAGGTTCGCGAGTACGCCCTCGAGTGCCTGGACCATCTGGTCGACCGGGGCGTGAAGGCGCTGGTCATCGCCTGCAACTCCGCCAGCGCCGCGATGCTTCGGGATGCGCGCGAGCGCTATCCGGTCCCGGTCGTCGAGGTGATCTTTCCAGCTACCCGCCGCGCGGTCTCGGCCACGCGGAACAATCGGGTCGGGGTGATCTGCACGCAGGCGACGGTGGCGTCGATGGCGTACGACGACGCGTTCGCAGCGGCACCGCACGTGACGTTGACGACCCAGGCGTGCCCGCGGTTCGTGGAGTTCGTGGAGAGCGGCGTCACGAGCGGCCCCGAGGTGCTCGCCTGCGCCGAGGAGTACCTGCGACCCCTGCTGGCAGCGGGAATCGACACGCTGATCCTCGGTTGCACGCACTACCCGCTGCTGACCGGTGCCATCTCCTACCTCCTGGGCGACGACGTCACGCTGGTGTCGAGCGCCGAGGAGACCGCAAAGGACGTCTACGGGCTGCTGCTGCGCGACGGGCTCGAGCGCCCGCTCGACGCGCCGATGCCCGAGCACCACTTCTTGACCACCGGGCAGCCGGGCGAGTTCCGCGAGACGGGGCGGCGCTTCCTCGGCCCGGAGCTGGAGATCGTCAGCCAGTTCGCGTGGGTCGGCGGCACGCGTGACCGGATTGGCGACGAGCCCCTTGAGAGCGGCGACCGGCGCCTGGGGGTCGGCGTATGAGGCTGACCGTCGTCGGCTGCTCCGGCTCGTTCCCAGGACCCGACTCGCCCGCATCCTGCTACCTGGTCGAGGCGCCGTACGAAGATCGCGTGTTCCGGCTCGTGCTCGACCTGGGAAGTGGCGCCCTCGGGTCCCTCCAGCGGTACGCCGACCTGCGCACGATCGACGCGGTGGCCATCACCCATCTCCACCCCGACCATTGCCTCGACCTCTGCGGTTTCTACGTCGTACGCAAGTACCACCCGGCAGGACACATGGGTCGGATCCCGGTGTACGGACCGCCGGGCACCGCCGAGCGGGTTGCGCGGGCTTACGACATGGCTCGGGAGCCGGGGATGAGCGCTGAGTTCGACTTCCGGGAGTACGACGGCGCCTCGTTCGAGATCGGGCCGTTCGTCGTCGAGACGACCCTCGTGGACCACCCGGTCGACACCTACGCGTTGAAGGTGAGCGAGGGCGGGTGCAGCTTCGTCTACTCCGGGGACACCGGCCCCTGCGGTTCCTTGGGAGAGCTCGCCACGGGCAGTGACCTGCTGCTCGCCGAGGCCTCCTTCCTCGAGGACGGCGACAATCCCGACCACGTGCACATGTCCGGTCGGGACGCGGCGCTGACGGCAGCGAAGGCGGGAGTCGACCGACTGGTGCTGACGCACATCCCGCCCTGGCATGA
>JBBQKY010000052.1:0-14315 GCA_038327385.1 Propionibacteriales bacterium | reverse complement strand
TGGTGATATTTTGAGTGTGGCGGGTGGGGTGGGGGGGGGGGGGGGGGGGGGGGGGGGGGGGGGGGGGGGGGGGGCGGCAGGGGGGGTGGGGAGCGGGGGGCGCACGAAGTGACACCGGGGGGCGGCCAGGGGGGGGGGGGCGGGCGGGGTTGGGCCCGGGCCGCCCGGCCCGATCGCGTTCGTTGCATATGCTGCCCAGCCGGCTCAGTGGCTGTGACCGTGCCCATGGTTGCTTGCGCCGTCGACCTCGGCCGGCCGCTCGGCTACCAGGGTCTCGGTCGTCAGGAGAAGTGCTGCGATCGACGCTGCATTGACGAGGGCCGACCGGGTCACCTTGACCGGGTCCAGAACCCCCTGCGAGACCAGGTCGACATACTCACCGGTCGCGGCGTTGAAGCCCTTGCCGGGGCCCGCCTCGCGGACCTTGGCCACTACCACGTAACCCTGGTCGCCACCGTTCTCGGCGATCCAGCGCAGCGGCTCGTCGATGGCACGCATGACGATCCGCGTGCCCACTCGCTCGTCGCCTTGCAGACCGAGACCGTCTTTCAGCACCGAAGCAGCATGCACGAGGGCCGAGCCCCCGCCGGCCACGACGCCTTCCTCGATGGCCGCCCGGGTCGCGGACACGGCGTCCTCGATTCGGTGCTTCTTCTCCTTGAGCTCGACCTCGGTTGCGGCGCCGACCTTGATCACGCAGACACCGCCGGCAAGCTTCGCAAGGCGCTCCTGGAGCTTCTCCCGGTCCCAGTCCGAGTCCGAGGACTCGATCTCGGCCTTGATCTGCTTGATGCGCGCCTCGACCTCGCCACTGTCGCCACCACCGTCGACGACCGTGGTGTCGTCCTTCGTGATGACGACGCGGCGGGCCTTGCCGAGCACCTCGAGGCCCACCTGGTCGAGCTTCAGGCCCACGTCCGGAGTCACGACCTGCGCTCCGGTCAGCACCGCGATGTCCTGCAGCATCGCCTTGCGGCGGTCCCCGAAGCCGGGTGCCTTGACCGCTGCTGCGGTGAAGGTCCCACGGATCTTGTTGACGACGAGCGTCGACAGCGCCTCGCCGTCGACGTCCTCGGCGAGGATGAACAGCGGCTTCGCCGACTGGACGACCTTCTCGAGCAGCGGCAGCAGGTCGCTGATGGAGGAGATCTTGCCCTGGTTGACCAGGATGTAGGGGTCGTCGAGCACCGTCTCCATGCGTTCGCTGTCGGTCACGAAGTACGGCGAGATGTAGCCCTTGTCGAACTGCATGCCCTCGGTGAACTCCAGCTCGGTCCCGAACGTGTTCGACTCCTCGACGGTGATGACCCCGTCCTTGCCGACCTTGTCGAAGGCCTGGGCAATCAGGTCACCGATGTGGCTGTCGCGAGCGGAGATGTTGGCGACGGCGGACATGTCCTCCGTCGTCTCGACGTCCCTCGCCGCTTCGGCGAGCGCAGCGCCGATGGCCTCCACGGCTTTGTCGATGCCGCGCTTCAGGTCCATCGGGTTCGAGCCCGCGGCAACCGCGCGCAACCCCTCGTGCACCATCGCCTGGGCGATCACGGTGGCGGTCGTCGTACCGTCTCCGGCGACGTCGTTGGTCTTGGTCGCTACCTCTTTGGCCAGCTGGGCACCGAGGTTCTCGAAGGGGTCGTCCAGCTCGACCTCACGCGCGACGGTCACGCCGTCGTTGGTGATGGTCGGAGCACCCCACTTCTTGTCGAGGACGACGTAGCGGCCCTTGGGGCCTAGCGTCACCTTGACGGTGTTGGCGAGCGCGTCAACCCCGCGCTCGAGGGCTCGACGGGCACGCTCGTCGAACTCAAGGATGTTTGGCATGTGTGCGAGTCCTTCTGCTTCATCAGTCAGGCGCGGGGCCGATGCCGGCCCGCCGACTGCGCCCCGGAGCCCCGAGGGGACATCCGGGGCGCAGCACGGGTGGATTGGTGGTGTGGTGGCTACTTCTCGACGACGGCCAGCACGTCGCGGGCGGAGAGGATGAGGTACTCCTCGCCCGAGTACTTGACCTCGGTGCCGCCGTACTTGCTGTAGATGACGATGTTGCCGACGGTGATGTCGAGCGGGATTCTGTTGCCGCTGTCGTCGACACGTCCCGGACCGACGGCAAGGACTTCGCCCTCTTGGGGCTTCTCCTTGGCGGTGTCAGGGATGACCAGGCCGGAGGCGGTGGTCTGCTCGGCTTCGAGCGTGCGGACGAGAATGCGGTCTTCGAGCGGCTTGATACTGACGGACACTTGCTGACCTCACCTTTCGCTTCGATAAGAGAGGTGTGCGATTACGGATTGACCGTGCGCGGACCACGTCGTCGCGGGTGCCGTGACCCTTCACGTCTGGCACACTCCGGTTGAGAGTGCCAGGTCGAATCTAGCACTCGTAAGCGTCGAGTGCCAACGCAGCACCAGGGACCGGCGTGGACGCCGCGGGGTGGCCTGCGCAACCATGCCTCGGATGGACGTCGACGACCTGGAGTTCCTCTTGCAGCCGGCCGGTCAGCGGTTGTTGGCCGCCGCTGCCGCTTCGTACGACGAGATGACGCCACTGGCGCTCAACGAGCAGCTGCGGCGGCTGCCCGGCGGCTATCTTCCTGCTCACGTGTCTGCGGCCCTCACCCAGGTCGGGCTGCGCCGGGCTGCCGCTGCGAAGTTCGGCGCAGCCGCGAGCCAGCTGTTCTTCACCGCCGCCGGCCTCGAGCAGGCCACGCACCCGACCGTAGCTGCGCACCGCGCGGCCAGGGCCCGAGAAGCCGGCAAGGTCTCCTGCCTCGATCTCGGCTGTGGCATCGGCTCAGACCTCAGTGCGTTCGCCGCGGCCGGGCTGACTGTCACTGGCGTGGAGATCGACCCGGTCACCGCTCGGGTGGCGGCGGCCAACCTGGACGCCCGACGGGTTGGCGGCGCGCTCGTCTGCGGAGCAGCTGAGTCTGTCGACCGGGCGCCTTTCGACGTTGTGTTCGCTGACCCGTCCCGCAGACGGGGGATGACCCGCGTCTTCGATCCCGCCGCGTTCTCGCCGCCATGGAGCTTCGTGCAGAGTCTCCTGGGCACGAGCGACGCCGACCGGGCACAACCTGGCCAAGGGGTCGTCAAGCTGGCGCCGGGGCTCGACCACGCCTTGATCGCGCCGCACGTCGAGGCCGAGTGGGTCAGCCTGGACGGACGGCTGAGGGAGACCACGCTCTGGTCGCCCGCGCCTGCAACGGCCCGGCGCCGCGCGACGGTACTGACGGCAGCTGGCACTCACGTCGAGACAACCGACGAGGACGCGGCCCACGAACCGCCACCGGTTGCCGGAGTCGGCCGCTACCTGTACGAGCCGGACCCAGCAGTGATCAGGGCTCACCTGGTGTCGGTCGTCGTCGACGAGGTCGCCGGCTGGCTGCTCGACCCGCACATCGCGTACGTCGCGTCCGACCGGGAGACCGAGACCGGGCTGGCCCGGGGCTTTCGCGTCGTCGAGGTCCTGCCCTATCGGGAGAAACGGCTGCGCGCAGCCCTCCGGGCCCGCCACGTGGGCGCGCTCACGGTCAAGAAGCGCGGCATTGCCGTCGCCCCAGAGGAGCTACGCCGCCGCCTCGCCCTGAGGGGGGACCAGCACGCCACACTCGTGCTGACCCGGACGCCGCAGTCAGGCCTCGCCCTCCTCGTCGAGCCCCTGAGCTGAGAGGTCCAGCTGCATCACGACGGCGTCCCCGCCGTCGGAGTAGTAACGAGGGCGGTCAGCGACCGCCGTGAACCCAAGTCTGCGGTAGAGGCCGAGCGCCGCCGCGTTGTCGCTCGCCACCTCGAGCAGCAGGCGCTGGCAGCCGGCCCCGACGGACCGGGCGACGAGGCCGGCAAGCAGCGTGGAGGCCACGCCCGCGCGTTGATGGTCGGAATCCACCCCGACCCGCAGCACGTCGGCAGTGTCCGGGCCCAGCCGCAGGATCGCATAGCCGACGATGCCGGCATGGCCGACCGCGACCAGGACGGCCCGGTCGTCCCGGCCGCCATCGAACTCGGCGCTCATGGCCGCGTGCCAGGCGTCGGGTCCGAACAACGCAGCGTCCAGAGCCCGGATGGAGTCGA
The DNA here is from genome assembly GCA_038327385.1 of Propionibacteriales bacterium. Lineage (GTDB taxonomy): Bacteria > Actinomycetota > Actinomycetes > Propionibacteriales > Nocardioidaceae > JAWWPG01. The sequence continues at coordinate 10,248 of JBBQKY010000052.1, read as the reverse complement.
GGTCCCCTGCGGCGCCATCCCGGACCAGGGTCACGTCGAGCGTCTTCGAGAAGCGGGTACGACGGCGTCCGGTCGCCTCAGGTAGAGCGGCAGCGTCGGCAGCAACCGAGCCGCTCCGCTGGTCACCAGCCGGGCGAGGTCGGCCGCACTCGGCAGCCTGGGCGGCACTGAGCTCGGGAAATCGACGGGATAGAGCGCGGGTCCGTTGCCGGCAACCGGGCCGCCCGTCGCCACGGCAGCCGGCAGGTCGACGGCGGGGCCGCTCTCGCGGACGAGCGCGGATGCGTAGCGCGCCCAGTAGACCTCCTTGCGCCGCGCGTCCGTCGCGACCACGAAAGGTCCGTCCACCTCGACGGCTGCGGCGATGGTGTCCAGCGTGCAGACACCGACGGCCTCGATCCCCAGTGCGGAGGCCATGGTCGTAGCCGTGACCAGGCCGATCCGCAGGCCGGTATAGGGGCCAGGACCAACACCGACGGCGATCCGCGTCAGGTCGGCGGGCGCCACTTCGGCGCTGCGCAGGACTGCGTCTATCGCGGATGCGAGCAGCTCCCCATGCCGGAGGCGGTCCTCGATGCTGGATGCCGCCACGATCGAGGTGCCGTCGTGCAGCGCCACCGTGACGGCGTTCGTCGCGGTGTCGAGGGCAAGCAGCATGGCCGGACTAGCCTATGGCCGCGTCGAGCACCGACTCGAGCTGCACACCACTCCAGCGCGAGCCCACGCCCTCGACTTCGATGGTCCGCACCTCGTCGAGCTCGCTGCCGGGATGGCGGCTGAGCTGTATCCGAAGGCGATCCGGCGACAGCACGTCGGCTAGGCCGTCGCCCCACTCGACGACGGTGACAGCATCGGCGAGTGTCTCTTCGAGGTCGAGGCCATCGAGCTCCCCACCGTCGCGCAGCCGGTATGCGTCGACGTGCACCAGGGATGGACCGTCACCGAGTGGGGGGTGGACCCGCGAGATGACGAACGTCGGCGACGTCACCTGCCCCCTCACCTGCAGACCTGCTCCGATTCCCTGCACGAGAGTCGTCTTGCCCGCACCCAGGTCGCCGTCGAGCACGACGACATCGCCCGCGCGCAGGAGCGCGGCGAGTCGCCATCCGATGCCGCGGGTCTCATCGGCACTGAGCGCCTGAACGGACGCGGTCCCGCCTGGCATCGCTACAGCACCGCCTGCAGCAAGCGGGTGATCTCGTCGTTGACCTGCTCGGAGCGCTCCAGCATGACGAGGTGACCGGCGTCGGGTATCTCGACAAGCCGCGACGCCGGCAAGGCGTCCGCCATGCGCCGGCTCAGCCGCACCGGGGTGAAGTGGTCTCTGCTGCCGCAGATGATCGTCGTGGGCGGCCATCCATCGGCCAAAATCACCTGTGCCTTGTCGAGCCTCGCGAACTCCGGGTAGAAGCACGCCAGCACGTCGATCGGCGTGGAGGAGAGCATCTCGTCCGCGAAGTGGACGTACTCCCTCGGGACCCTGCCGCCGAAGGCGAGCCGCTGGGTGATCGCGAACGCATAACCCGAACCCACCCGGCGGCCGTGCTCGACGAGCTTCGGCGCCCGCGCCAGCGCCAGCAGCATCGACGGCGACACATCGTGGAGGACCCTGGCCATCCCACGCGGCAGACCGAACGTGACGTCGCCCATCCCGTCTGCACATGTCGACACGAGCGCAACCCCGGCGACTCGCCTGCCGAACCACTCAGGATGCAGCTGGGCAAGCGCCAGGATCGTCATCCCTCCCATCGAGTGGCCGACGAGCACGACCGGACCGTCAGGCGCGAGCTGCTCGACAACCTCCCCCAGGTCCTCGCCCAGCATGTCGATCGTGCACTGCTCCGGTCGCGACCGCTCCGAGCGCCCGTGCGAGCGTTGGTCGTAAAGGACCAGCCGATGCTCATCTCGCAGGGCCAGCCGCTGGAAGTGCCAGCAGTCGAGGTTGAGCGCATAGCCGTGCACGAAGATGATCGTGATACTGCCCGGCGGTCGGCCGCCGGGCGGCTCGTCCACCTCGGCGTAGAGGGTGAGTCCGTCACCGGTCGTCACGGAGTGCCGATCCCCCCGCACCGAACCGAGCGGGACGTCGGCTCCGCCACGTCGGCGGCCCAGGCCCTTGCGGCGGGTGAGAACCCCGGCAACGGTGCCGGCAACCAGCACGCCGGCCGTGGCTCCCCCTAGACCCACGAGCCGTTTGACCGCGGACTCGCTCATGAGGTTTCGCCGACGTAGCGCCGCGGCACCCGCGCACCGATCCGCGTGACGATCTCGTAGCCGATTGTCTCCGCGGCAGCCGCCCAGTCGTGTGCCGTCGGCTCCCCGTGAGCCGGGTCACCGAGGAGCACGGCGAGATCGCCGGCACGAGCGTCGGCCTCACCGACGTCGACGACCAGCTGGTCCATGCAGACGCGGCCGGCAACGGTGAAGAGGGTGCCGTTGATGGAGACCGGGCCGCGACCACTCGCGTGCCGAGGTATGCCGTCGCCGTACCCGAGCGGCACTAGGGCTAGCGAGGTCTCCCCGGACGTCGTGTACGTGTGACCGTACGAGACGCCCTGACCGGCACCGACGCGTTTGACCATCGCCAACCGGGCCTGCAGCCGCATGGCCGGAAGCAGGGGTACCGGGCTCGACCCGTCCCCGAACGGCGAGACGCCGAAGAGCGAGATGCCGGGCCGGACCATCGTGAACCACGCGGCGGGGATGGCCAGGGTGGCTCCGGAGTTCGCAAGATGAAGGTGGCGCGGCTCGAGGCCCGCTGAGAACGCCTGGCTCACACCTGCCTCGAACGTCGCCAGCTGGGCACGCACTGAAGGGTGGCTCGGCTCGTCGGAGCAGGCGAGATGCGACCAGAGCCCGGTCACCTCGATGACGCCGCGGTCCTGCCCGGTCCTCGCGGCCGCCACCAGCTGCGACCAGTCATCGGGGTGGGCGCCGCCCCGGCCGAGGCCGGAGTCGAGCTTCAGCTGGATCGGCGCCCTGACCCCCGCCTGTCGGGCCGCACTTGCGATCTCGCCCAGCTGCTCGACCGAGTACGCCGACACCTCGACGTCTGCGGCGATCGCCGCGCCGTACCGCTCTCCGGGGACCGCGAGCCATGACAGGACTTGTCCGGTGTCGCCGGCTTCGCGAAGCTGCAGCGCCTCGTCGAGCAGCGCCACCCCGAGCCAGCCGGCCCCGCCGGCTCGCGCGGCGCGGGCGGCCTCCACGATCCCGTGACCGTAGCCATCGGCCTTGACGACCGCCATCAGGTCCCGGCCCCCGACGTGGGCGCGCAGCGCTGCCGTGTTGGCACTGATCGCGTCCAGGTCGATGATCGCCTCCGCGCGCAGCGGGACGCCAGGTCGCGAGCGTGCCGAGGGCGACGGCGAGGTCCTCGAAACGGTCACTGTCCCATTGTCTCAACGGCGACTCGGCTGGCGTGTGTTGCCACCGACCACCGGTTGGAGGTGGCCCTGACGAGAAGCCGCCACGTTACGGCGTGTCACACCACGGCGGTTGCTCGTCGGGCAGAAGCGCACTGCTCATGACGTACGTCCCCGGAACCTCGACCTGGATCCGGGTCCACCGGCCAGCCGACGCGAAGCAGGCCCCCGGCCCGTCGAGGGTGAGCCACCGGGACCACTGCACTCGCAGCGTCACGTCACCGGGCTGGGAAACGCGAAACGTGACGCCTTTGGCGTCTTGTGCCAACAGGGTCGCACCCGTGACTGTCGTCGTGGGGTTGCGAACCGCGTACAACGTCCATTCGTTGCCGCGCCACACCGGGCTAAGAAACGGAAGCCCGGCCTCGATGAGGGCCTTCTCGGCGACTCCGGCGGTCGCCGGCGTGGCCCGGCTCACGGCGACGTACTGAACGGCGTTGCGGCGAAGCCATGCTCTGTACCGCGCCGGCGTCATCAGGGTCGGATCGAAGAAAATTGCGTTGTTGGCATTGTCGACCTGGGTCATCCAGCCCCGCGCCAACGGAAACCGGCGGGCCACGTAGACCGACTCCCACCGGTCTGCGGTCGGGACGACCTCCACTCGGCCCGCGAGTCCCAGGCTGTGCAGCTCCCGGTTCAACGGGGCGAAATAGCCTGCCCCATCTGCAGGTTGCCCCACCAGTGCGTCGCCCAGGCTCATCGGCGGGATGAGGATAAGGGTGCCGGCCAACACCGGTACGAGGGCCCGCCAACGAAGTCGAGACGTGGCGAGCGCTACCGGTATGGCGAAGATGGCAGGAAAGCGGATGGCGTTGACGCCGACGGGGGTCGCCACGAAGTAGGCGAAAGCAAGCGACACGGCGCTCAGGCAGGCGACGACACGCACGACGTGGTAGCGCGTCACGAGGGCCACGACGCCGCAAGCCACCACGCCACGGACCATGTCGTCGGCGCCCATGGGCATCACCCCCTTCTCCCCCAGTCCCACCGACGCGAGGAGCACGATGCCACCGGTCATCGCGAGCGCAGAGCCGTCGGCCAACCGCCGGCGGAGGACCAGCGCCACGCCGACCATCGCAAGGAAGAGGGCAGCGAGCGGACTGGCAGCCCAGGTCAGCGCCGTGCCGAGCACGAGCAGCACGAAGCGGGACCGACCCTCGATGAACAGGCACATCATGGTCACGAGCCCCAACAGGACGCCGAGTCCGAACGTGAGACGGCCGGCCAGGAGGTTCGCCGCGAAGCAGCAAGTTCCGACAAGTGCGGCAGCTCGTGGACGCGGAACCATGAACTTCTCCAGCAGCAGCCCGAGGAGACCGCTGGCACCGACCATGGTCACCGCGCCGAAGATCTTGATGCCGAGGAGTGAGATCAGAGGTGGACTGATGATGCTGTAGCTCAGGACGTCGGTGCCGCCGAACCAGCGCATGTCGATAGGGAGCCAACCGTCACTGCCGAAGAAGTTCGCGTGCGCCACCTGTGCCGCCAGGTCGCTCCCGCCGGGCGGCAGAAAAGCCCAGATGAGGCCGAGCGCGGCTCCCAAGCCGAGTCCCAGCCCCGCCGGCGAGCGTCTCCAGGTGCGCACGAAGCCGTCGCCGCTCCCGGCGGAAGGGGCACTGGGCATACCCGTAGCGTCGTCCATCTCGGATGCAACCTACCGAAAGACCGGCAGGTTGGGTGTCTCCTCGGGCGCTTCCCCCGCGGTCCGCATCGCCTGCCCGAGAGTGTCCAGCAGGTCCGATGCAGACATGGGGCCGCCGGATGAGGCCAAGGTGGCAGCGGCGCCGTGCAGGTAGGCGCCGACGGCCGCGGCGTCGTACGGCGAGAGCCCCGAGGCGAGAAGCGCTCCGATGAGACCGGACAGAACGTCACCAGCTCCGGCGGTGGCCAGCCAGGGGACACCCGTCGGGTTGGCTCGCACCTGCCCCTCGGGGGATGCCACCAGGGTTCGGGCGCCCTTCAGCAGCACCACCGCGTTCCAACGCTCCGCGGCGGCTTGCACCGATGCGAGCATCCGCGCCTCGACGTCGGCGCGCTCGATCCCGAGCATGGACGCGAGCTCACCCGCGTGCGGCGTGAGGACGACCGGACCGGTGCAGCGCGCCGGCAGGAAGCGCAGGGCATCCGCGTCGACGACCGTCGGGAGGCCCTGCCGGAGGACGTCGGGCAGGACAGCCATGGCGTCGTCCCCGAGACCGGATCCGACGACCCACGCCTGCACCTGCCCGCTGCCGATCACGACTTCGGGGAAGCGGGACCTGACGAGGTCGGCGCTGGCGCCGTCGTAGCGCACCATGCCGGCTAGCCCGCTGTGCACCGCCGCCCCCGTCGCGAGCACCCCGGCGCCGGTGTACTGCGCAGATCCGGCCCTGACTCCGACGACGCCGCGGCTGTACTTCTGAGCCGACCGGCCCGGTCGCGGGATGAGACGTCGTACGTCGGCCTCCTGCAACGCCTCGACAGCCGCCTCCGGGAGGTGCGGCTCGAGCCCGATGTCGACGAGCTGGACCACCCCGGCGGAGGCGGCGGCCGGGTCGACGAGCAGACCGACCTTCAGCGTGCCGAACGTCACGGTCAGTGCAGCCTCGACGTGCAGTCCGGACACCTCTCCTGAGTCGACGCCGATCCCGCTGGGTACGTCGACGGCGACCACCGGTGCCGACAAGTCCGCCATGAGCTCGGCGGCACGACCCCGCAACCCGGGCTGGCCGCCGATGCCCACGATGGCGTCGAGCACGAGGTCGACCCGCCGCGGCAGGGCCTCGACCACTGCGCCGCCGGCAGCCCGCAGCGCAGCCAGCCCCTCGTCGTGGACGCGGTCCCCGATCGCGATGACGCGGACATGAGCGCCGCGGCGGGCCAGCCTGGCAGCGGCGAAGAGAGCGTCGCCACCGTTGTTGCCCGACCCGGCAAGCACCAGGACGTTGGCGCCGTAAACGCCGCCGAGGAAGTCGGCGCAAGCCGCCGCGAGCCCGGCAGCGGCGCGCTGCATCAAGGCTCCCGCTGGCAGCTCCACCATCAGCCGGGCCTCCGCAGCTCGCACCTGCTCGACCGTATGAGCGTGTCGTGACACGGCTCAGCCCTCCAGGACGACGACTGCCGACGCGATGCCGGCGTCGTGCGACAGCGAGACGTGAGCCTGGGAGACGCCCAGCAAGTCGGCCCGCCGCGCCACCGTGCCGGTCAGGCTCAGCTGCGGGCGTCCCACGTCGTCGGCTCGCACCTCGGCGTCGAGCCAGTGCAGGCCGGCAGGCGCGCCGAGTGCCTTGGCCAGAGCTTCCTTGGCGGCGAAGCGGGCCGCCAGCGAGGCGATCGGCCGCGCCAGCTCGTCGGGGGTGAACAACCGCCCGCGCAGCGCCGGGGTGCGCTCGAGGGTCGCCCCGAACCTGTCGACGTCGACCACGTCGATCCCGACGCCCACGATCATCCCCGCCACCGTGGCCGCCGCTGCGAGGTTGCACGCCCGGACATGGCGGCCAGCCTACCCAGGGCGCCACCGGCGGCCGAGGCGCGACACAATGACCCGCATGCCCGCGGACGACCTGTCGCCGTACGTCGAGCTCGACCGATCGGCGTGGGCGGCACTCGCCGACGCGATGCCGCTGCCGTTGTCAGCCGCCGAGGTCGAGCGGCTGCGCGGACTCGGCGAGGAGCTGGACCTGGGCGAGGTGGCCGATGTCTACCTGCCGATATCGCGGCTGCTGAGCCTGTACGTCCGCCACGTCGGGGCCCTCTACCGCGAGACCGAGCTGTTCCTCGGCGAGAGACAACCCGACCGCACGCCGTTCGTGATCGGGATAGCGGGCTCCGTGGCCGTGGGCAAGTCGACGACCGCCCGGCTGCTCCGCGAGCTCCTCGCACACTGGCCGGAGCACCCGAACGTGTCGCTGGTGACCACGGACGGTTTCCTCTACCCGAACGCCGAGCTCGAGCGCCGTGGCCTGCTCAACCGCAAAGGCTTCCCGGAGTCCTACGACCGCAGGGGGCTGCTGCGGTTCGTGATCGACATCAAGTCCGGCAAGGAGCGGGTTGACGCTCCGGTGTACTCCCACGTCGAGTACGACGTGCGGCCCGACGAGCGGCTCGTCATCGAGCGCCCGGACATCGTGCTCATCGAGGGGCTGAACGTCCTGCAGCCGGCCCGGGTCTCCGCCGACGGTCGGGTCGGTCTCGCCGTGCGGGACTTCTTCGACTTCACCGTTTACGTCGACGCGGCGACGCCCGACATCCGGCAGTGGTACACGAGACGCTTCGTCCGGCTCCGCGAGACCTCGTTCCGTGACCCCGCGTCGTACTTCGCCCGGTATGCGCAGCTGTCCGACGAGGCCGCGGTGGCTCAGGCGGAGAGCATCTGGGACGAGATCAACGGTCCCAACCTCACCGCGAACATCGCACCGACGCGCAGCCGCGCCACGTTGGTGCTTCGCAAGGACAGCGACCACTCGGTGCGCTACGTCCGCCTCCGCAAGCTCTGACCATCCGAGACTTCCCGCCCCACCATCCGAGACTTCCCGCCCCACCATCCGGCTGAGTTGGCCCGTCCGCCGGATCCGGCTGGTCAGGTCACGGGTCGGTTGATGCCTCGCTCGTAGGCGAAGATGACCGCCTGGATGCGGTCGCGCAGGGCCAGCTTGTCGAGGATGTGACCGACGTGCGTCTTGACGGTGGCTTCGGACAGCACCAGCTTCTGAGCGATCTCGGCATTCGTCAGACCCGCGGCCAGCTCTGAGAAGACGTCCCGCTCGCGAGCCGTCAGCGGGTGCAGCACGTCCCTGGCCACGGAAGGGTCGGCGGGGGTGCCCGGCAGCTGCTGCGCGAAGGCGTCGAGCAGCCGCCGAGTGACGCTGGGGGCGATCACGGCGTCCCCGGCGGCGACAACCCGGATGCTGCTCACGAGGTCCATCGGCAGCACGTCCTTGAGGAGGAAGCCACTGGCCCCGGCTTTCAGCCCGGCGAAGGCGTACTCGTCGACGTCGAACGTGGTGAGGATGACCACCTTCGACCTCGGCGCCGCCGCGGTGATCTGCCTCGTCGCCTCGATCCCGTCCGTGCGCGGCATCCGGACGTCCATGAGCACGACGTCCGGGTCCAGCTGCCGAGTGAGCCGGACAGCTTCGTCACCGTCGCCCGCCTCGCCGACGACCTCGATGTCGTCCTGCGAGGCGAGGATGAGGCGAAACCCGTGCCGCAGCAGTGGCTGGTCGTCCACCAGCAGGACGCGGACCGTCATGGCGCACCACCGTGGTCGTCGTCGTCGCCGAAGGTGAGACGAGCCTCTACCAGCCAGCCCCCCTCGGGCCGGGGACCTGCCTCGACCCAGCCGCCGAAGACAGCCGCACGTTCCTTCATCCCAACGATGCCCTGTCCTGGCTGCGGTCGGTCTTGTTGCCCGTCGTGACCCGGTCTGACCGGCGGCATGTGGGCGGCGTCGTTCGAGACCTCGATGTCGATAGTCGTCGCGTCGAAGCGCAGCGTCACGACAGCGCGTGTCGCGGTCGGCGAGTGCTTGAGGACGTTGGTCAGGCTCTCCTGCACCAGCCGGTACACCGCTGCTTGCACACCAGGTGGAATCGATGGTGGCTGCCCTCCCATGACGAGCTCCACCACCAGGCCCGCGGCCCGCACCGTTGAGGCGAGCACTTCCAGCTGCTCGATGCCCGGTGCCGGTGCCAGCTCGACCTCGTCCGGCGGCCGGAGTCCACCGAGCAGGCGACGCAGGTCCGAAAGTGCCTGCCGCCCAAGCGTCGCCGACTGCTCCATGGCGTCGCGGGCGGCTTCGGAGTCGCGGGCAACAGACAGCGCGGCCCCGTCGCTCAGCGCAACCATCACCGACAGGGTATGCGCAACGATGTCGTGCATCTCGCGGGAGATGCGGGCGCGCTCCGCCGCGGTAGCGAGCAGGGTCTGGGAGTCACGCTCTCGCTCAGCGGTCGCGGCGCGCTCGAGTGCCGCGGCGAGGGAGGCCCGTCTGGCCCGCGCGTACACGCCGAGGATCCCGGCCGCCGTCACGGTTCCGGCCAGCAGCACGAGGGTGGCGAGGCGGTGGTCGGACGGCGCCCACCGCAGGGTGGCCATGACCACCCCGACCAGAGTCACCGCTGCCGCGAAGACGACCGCCCGACGGCGTGACTCGTGAGCCCCCACTGAGTAGAGGGCGATCAGCACGGCGATCACGCCGCTGGCCGGGGTATCGGTCAGCCACTCGACGAACGCGATGAGCGAGATCGCGACGAAGGCCTCGAGCGGGTGACGCTTGCGCCAGAACAGAGGAACGGCGAGGGCGACGTCGAACACCCAGGACCAGCGCCGTCCCTGCTGATCGAAGTGGTCGTTGGCAACCGCGTAGCCGATGGTGGCCGCCACCACAAGGAGGTCGGCCACCATCGGCGCGCGCAGCGCCCGGCGGGCGCTTGCGAGTAGGCGCACGGTCAGGCGTCGCGTCGCCTGAGGAGCACTGCCGCGGCCACCATCGCCGCGGCCACCCAAGCTACGAGCACGCCAAGGCCGGTCCAAGGTCCGAGCGTGTTGGGCAGGTGCACGCTGTTGACGAAGGAGCCACCCGCCTCGCTCGGCAGGTACTTCAGGACGTCGGCAGCCCAGGCACCCGGCAGCACCTGGAACAGCACCGGGACAACGAGGAGGATGCCGACAAGGGTCGAGATGCCGCCCGCCGTGCTCCTGATGATCCAACCCAGCGCGCCGCCGAGAAGTCCGATGAGCGCCAGGTAGACGCCGGTCCCGATGACCGCCCGAAGCGCCCCGGGGTCCGACAGCGAACCGCCGTGGCCGTAGTACGACAGGAACAACTGCGACCCGAAGTACG
>JBBQKY010000051.1:0-14431 GCA_038327385.1 Propionibacteriales bacterium | reverse complement strand
CGGATGGTCAGTGCATGGGGATGGGGACGCCGCGCTGGGCAGCCACCTCGTTGGCGCGCTCGTAGCCGGCGTCGACGTGCCGGATGACGCCCATGCCCGGGTCGTTCGTCAGCACCCGCTCCGCCTTCTGCGCAGCCAGGTCGGTGCCGTCCACGACGACCACCTGGCCGGCATGGATCGACCGCCCCATCCCCACCCCGCCTCCGTGGTGGATCGACACCCAGGTCGCTCCGGAGGCCACGTTGACCATGGCGTTCAGCAGCGGCCAGTCGGCGATCGCGTCCGAGCCGTCGAGCATGGCCTCCGTCTCGCGGTACGGCGATGCGACCGAGCCACAGTCGAGATGGTCCCGGCCGATCGCCAGCGGGGCGGCGAGCTCCCCGGACGCCACCATCTCGTTGAACTTCAACCCAGCGCGGGCCCGGTCGCCGTACCCCAGCCAGCAGATGCGAGCCGGCAGACCCTGGAAGTGCACGAGCTCGCCGGCCCTCTTGATCCAGCGGTGTAGCGGCTCGTTGTCCGGGAAGAGCTCGAGGACGGCGCGGTCGGTCGCCGCGATGTCCTTCGGGTCGCCGGACAGCGCCGCCCACCGGAACGGCCCCTTGCCCTCGCAGAACAGCGGCCGGATGTACGCGGGCACGAACCCCGGATAGTCGAAGGCACGGTCGAACCCGCCGAGCTTCGCCTCCGCGCGCAGCGAGTTCCCGTAGTCGAAGACCTCGGCGCCGGCGTCCAGGAAGCCGACCATGGCCTCGCAGTGCAGCGCCATCGACTCCCGCGCCCGGTCGGTGAAGTCTGCGGCGTCCTTGTCGCGAAGCGACACCCAGTCGTCGAAGTCGACGCCCGCCGGCAGGTACATAAGGGGGTCGTGGGCCGACGTCTGGTCCGTGACGATGTCGATAGGCGCATCCATCGCCAGCAGCTGCGGCAGCATCTCCGCGGCGTTCCCCAGCACCCCTACCGACAACGGCTTACCGCCGTCGCGCGCCTGAACCGCCAATTCCACGGCGTGCTCGAGCGAGTCCGCCTGCACGTCGAGGTAACGGTGCTGGATCCGCCGCTTGATCCGCGAGTCGTCACACTCGATGCAGATGCAGACCCCCTCGTTCATCGTGACGGCGAGCGGCTGTGCACCACCCATACCGCCGAGGCCGGCCGTCACGGTGATCGTGCCGGCGAGCGTGGTCGCACCAGCCGGCAGTCTGCCTGCTCCAGCGAGCTTCAAGGCGACCGCGGCGAACGTCTGGTAGGTGCCCTGCAGGATCCCCTGGGTGCCGATGTAGATCCACGACCCTGCGGTCATTTGGCCGTACATGGTCAGCCCCAGCGCCTCGAGCCGGCGGAACTCCGGCCAGGTCGCCCAGTCGCCCACCAGGTTCGAGTTGGCGATCAGCACGCGCGGCGCCCACTCGTGTGTGCGCATGACCCCGACCGGTCGGCCGCTCTGCACCAGCAGCGTCTCGTCCTGCCGCAGGTCGGTGAGCGAGCGCACGATGGCGTCGTACGACGGCCAGTCGCGCGCCGCCTTGCCGGTGCCGCCGTAGACGATCAGCTCCTCGGGATGCTCGGCTACCTCGGGATCGAGGTTGTTCATCAGCATGCGCATCGGTGCCTCGGTCTGCCACGACCGGGCGGTCAGGGCGGTGCCCCGGGCGGCCCGGATCACGCGCGGACTGCTCACAGCGGGTCCTTTCCCTTGCTCAAAGGAGGGGAGCCGCGAGTGTGGACTCCGCGGCCTGGAGGATGGCGCCGGACCGTACGAGCTCGGCGACTGCTTCGATCTCCGGGCTGAGGTGCCGGTCGGGTCCGGGGCCCGGCACGCGGGTGCGGATCCGGGCGATGACCGCCGCGGTGGCGGGCGACGGCACCAACGGGCTGCGGAGGTCGAGGCCGCGGGCGGCAGTCAGGATCTCGATGGCCAGCACCGTCGACAGGCCGTCGATCGCGCGACGCAGCTTGCGAGCCGCGGACCAGCCCATCGAAACGTGGTCCTCCTGCATGGCGCTGCTCGGGATCGAGTCGACACTCGCGGGGGCGGCCAGCCGTTTCAGCTCCGAGACGATCGCTGCCTGGGTGTACTGCGCGATCATGTGCCCGCTGTCGACGCCCGGGTCCGACGCCAGGAAGGCAGGCAGCCCCTCGCTGCGTGACACGTCGAGGAACCTGTCGGTACGACGTTCGGCCATGCTGGCCACGTCGGCGAGCGGGATTGCCAGGAAGTCAAGCACGTAGGCGATCGGGGCACCGTGGAAGTTGCCGTTGCTTTCCACCCTGCCGTCGTCCAACACCACCGGGTTGTCGATCGCACTCGCGAGCTCGCGCTCAGCGACCGCGACGGCGTGCTCGAGGGTGTCGCGCGCCGCGCCGTGCACCTGCGGTGCGCAGCGCAGCGAGTAGGCGTCCTGCACCCGGCTGCAGTGCGGTCCGCGGTGGCTCGCCACCACTCCCGACCCACCGAGCAGCGCCCTGAGGTTGGCCGCGGACCGTGCCTGCCCCGGATGGGGGCGCAGCTCCTGGAGGTCGGCGGCGAAGACGTGGTCGGTGCCCAGCAGACCCTCGACCGACATCGCCGCTCCGATGTCGGCGGTCGGCAGCAGCAGCTGCAGGTCGTGGATGGCCAGCACCAGCATCCCGAGCATGCCGTCGGTACCGTTGATGAGGGCAAGCCCCTCCTTGGCGGCGAGCTCGACTGGTGCCAGGCCAGCCGCGGCGAGTGCGTGGGCGGCAGGTCGGCGTACGCCGTCGGCGTCGCGCGCCTCACCCTCCCCCATCAGCACGAGCGCACAGTGCGCCAGCGGCGCGAGGTCGCCCGAGCAGCCGAGACTGCCGAACTCCAGCACCACCGGAGTGACGCCGTGAGTCAGCAAGGAGGCAAGGGCCTGCGCGGTCTCGAGCCGGACACCAGTGTGCCCAGTCGCCAGTGTCGACAGGCGAAGGAGCATCATCGCCCGGACCACCTCGCGCTCCACCTCGGGACCGGCGCCGGCCGCGTGGGAGCGGATGAGTGAGCGCTGTAGCTGGGCTCGCATGTCCTCATGGATGTGCCTGGTTGCGAGCGCACCGAAACCCGTCGAGATTCCGTACACCGGGACGTCCGCCGCCGCGAGCGTGTCCACTGCTGCGCGAGCCTTCTCGATGGCCTCGACAGACTCTGCGCTCAGGGCGACACCAGCCCCGTGCCGAGCGACAGCGACGAGATCGTCGAACGACACGGGGCCTAGGCCGACGGTGACGGGAGCTGTCATGACCTCATCTCAGCGCCACGCGGTGACCTTGCGCTAGCCTCGGGCGACCCTTCGTGTCTCGTATCCGAGACACGACGGCCAGCGGACACCCCGTCAGCCGGCCCCTGCCGACAGGATCAGCAGCCGGAAGTCGTCCTCCACGTGGTCCACCCGGACCCGCAGGCCGGCGGTGCACAGCCGCTCGGCTAGCTCGGCGTGCACCTCGTCGCCGGACGATGCTGCCTCGTCGAACGCATGCCGCCAGTGCACGGCAGCGACGTCTGCTCCGGGTGCGAGCGAGGCGATCGTCCGGGCGGCGACGTCGAGGCGGTCCGCCCGGTCCAGGTAGTACAGGAGCTCGGACAGTACGACGAGGTCGAACGACCCTTCTGGCCAGTCGCCGGGCACCAGCCCCTGCGCCACGGTCACGTGTTGGCCGGATGGCAGGACGCGAGCTCGAGCCTGCTCGACGGCTGCGGCTGCACAGTCCATAGCGACCAGCCGGTCGCAGCGGCGCGCCAGCTCCCGCGTGGTGACGCCGAGCGCACATCCGGGTTCGAAACCGCTTCGGTAGCGAGGGCGGGGAAGCGACGCGAGGAGGAGATCGCGCTTGCGCCGCTCGTAGCGGCTCGAGGACAGGTCCCAGGGGTCGTCCCGGTCGGCGTACAGCCGGTCGAAGTAGTCGCGGCTCATCCGAAGAAGACCTCGAACGGTCGGTCGAAGTGCGCGAGCATCCCGGGCGGCAGAATCGTCCTGCCTGACTCGTCACCCGCCAGCGGCCCCACCTGTGAGGTGAAGCGGGCCAGGGCTGCACGCTTGCGCCGGCGAGCAGTGCCCGAGACGTCGAAGCGCCGGGCACGCTCCCACCCGGTCATGCCGTCAGCAGGTGACGTCCAGTGCCAGAGCCAGATCGGGAACTCCCAGACCGGCACGCGGCTAGCACACACCTCGGCGGTCACCCTCGCCACTGTCGCGTGGTCGATGTGGGCGTCGTACGACGACGGGCTGAGGACCAGGTCCGCCCCGTGGATGACGCGCTCGAGGCGCTCGGCGAGCTCGTCGACGTGATCGGCCAGCCCGGAGTCCGGCAGCCGCAGTCGAGCGATGACCGGCGCCTCATGCCCGAGGACGTGCAAGCTGTCGACAAGCTCCGCGGCGCGGCGCGCGGCCATCCTGGCAGCAGAGACTCCCGGCGCATGCGCGTGTGATGCCTCACCGTCGGTCGCCGTCACGAAGAACGGCGCGGCGACGTTCGCGTCGAGCGAGGCGAGCAGCCCGCCTGCCCCGAGCACTTCGTCGTCCGGATGGGCGGAGACCACCACGATGCGACCGGTCGGCAGCTCGAGCCTCGGGAGCGCGCCCAGGACCGGCCACCCGTCCCACTCGCTCTCGCTCGTCCACTCGAGGCGGGCAGTCTCCGTCCCGGGCCCCGACGTCATGCCCTGTCCTCAGGCCGACCCACCAGCCGGCCCAGCTCGGCGAGGTCCCGCTCGCCATGGTGCTGCCGGATGAACACCGCGAGGTCTGCCACCCGCTGCGCGTGCTCGGCGTCGAACGCGAGCGGAGCGGGACCGAGGGCGCGTCCGGATCTCAGCAGCACCGCCTCGGCAGTGCTCACGATCGTGGCTCGCACGGACAGCGCGTCTCGTCGAGCGCTGCCGGCGAGATCGTCGGGATCGGCGTCGAATCGGCCCGCGACCGCGTGCAGGTGAGCGGTGGCCGAGTCCAGCAGCGCCGTCATCGCTCCCAGGTGAGCCGCCGCGTGCGGGTCGAGCTCACGCCGCCCTGCGGTCCGCTCGAGCAGACCTGCCACCGCTCGCGCACCGCCGAGCCAGCAGGCGGCAACGCCGGCAGCGCCGTGCCAGAAGCCGGGTCGAGCTACATAGTCGCGCGGTCCGCCGACCGGCCGGGCCGCGAGGCCGCGGACCTCAAGAGTTCGGGTATCGCTGCGGCGCATGCCGGCTCCGACCCAGTCCGCCGGACCCACAACGATCTCGCCTTCCGACCGAGCCCTCTGCACGTCCACGGCGAAGAGCCTGCCGCCCTCCTCCCCCTTTCCCGCACCGTCTTCCTCCGCAGTGAGCAAGGCGTGAGTCACCATCTCGGCGCCCGAGCAGAACGCCTTCGCCCCGGCGAGCTCCCACCGGTCGCCCGAGCCGCTCGCTCGGAGCCGGGCAGTCGGCACCTCGGCGGCCCAGACCGCCCAGAGCTCGTCGGGTCCGGGCCGCTGGGAGCCCAGCTCCGCGAGGATCGCGTCGGCATCGTGGTGCGGCTCGACGAGCTTGGCGAGGCTCAGGTCGCGGGCTCCGAGGTCGGCCAAGCCCTCGAAGCGAGCGGCGGTCTGCCCGCTCCCGCTCCCCGGTAACGGCCAGGATCTGCGGGACTCGGCCCAGACCTGCGCGGTCAGGTCGTCGTCCGTCATCCCGCCGCCTCCATCTCTGGGCCGTCGAGCTGGAGAGCGCCCGCGAGCTGGTTGAGGTACGACGCGAAGCCGTGCGGGGCGCGGCCGATCCGGCGAGCCGACGTCGCCACGGACAGGTCCCCCGCCCAGGTGATCGGCTCCCCCACCTCGGCGAAGGCTCGCACCAGCAGCACGTCCTCGTCGCTCGTGACGTCGGCGAAACCTCCGGCACGTCGGTAGGCCGAGGCCAGGAACGAGAGGTTGGCACCGTGCACATGACGATGTCCGTCCGCGGCGTAGGCACGCTCCCAATGCGGGCGTAGGCTCGCCCGCTGCTGCCAATGCGGCACGTGGACCGAGCCGGCGACCAGGCTCGCTCCCGCGGCTCGGTGTGCCAGCTGACGGCGGAACCAGCCCAGCGGAACCTGCGAGTCGGCGTCAGTGGTCGAGACCCAGTCGCCGTCGGGTTCCAGCAGCTCCAGCAGCAGCTCCATGCCCACCCGCCGCGCGGTGCCGACACAACCGGCGTCGAGACTGGTGACGTGGAACCGGCTCGCAGCGGAGCGCGGAGCTGCGTCGATCGCGGCCCGGGAGTCATCGACGCAGGCGTCGAGCACGACTACCACCTCGAGCGGCTTCCCGGCAACCTGTGCCGCTCGGTCGAGGGCGGCGAGACAAGACCCCAGGCGCTCGGCCTCGTTGCGGGCCGGGACCACCACCCCGAGCCGCGCCATCACGGCTGACGCCCCACGCCGCGGCGTTCCTGCCCGGCCGGTAGCACAACGCCCGGCCACAGCCGACCGGCCGGCTGGTCGCGGAAGCGCAGCCGCACCCCGTGCCCATCCCGCTCCGCATGCACGTGCAGATGCGGTTCGACCGAATGGCCGGAGCTGCCGACCTCGCCCAGGAGCTGGCCGGCGACGACCTCATCCCCAGTCGAGACCCGCACGCTGCCGGGCCGCAGGTGGGCAAGCAGAAGGATCTCGCTCCCGTTGTCGACCCGCACATGGTTGCCCGCCCGCGAGGCAGTCCCCAACCGGTACGGGGGCTGGTCGACCTCACCGTCGAGGGCCGCGACCACGATTCCGTCGCAGGGGCTGACCACCGGGCGGCCGTAGGCCTCATACGCCCCGAGGTCGCGGGGACACACTCCGCAAGCACGTGCTCCGTCACGCCGGACGGCAACCAGGTCGAGGGCGGCGGCCTGCGCGGGATCCGCCAGATGATGGTTCATCGCCGTGACACCGCCAGCCGCGACGGCCCACCGACCCGAGGGCAGCGGGAAGACGAGCGGAGAAGCGACTTCGAGCCGACCCGGCTCCCGAAGCCCCACCACCACGAAGGCCAGCACGACCATCGTGACGACGAGGCCGCTCATCGCCGTCGAGCTGACGTGCGGCCATTGGAGATGGCCGATGCGGACGACCGAAGCGAGGCCGACCAGTCCACCCAGCGGGTACACCCACGCGAAGGGCGACCTGAGCAGGTGGCGCCCGGGATAGTCGTGGGCCAGGGTGACCAGCAGCAGAATCACCAGCACTCCGAGGTTCGTGACCCACGGCAGGAACGCCGTCTCGAACCAGCAGCCCACCGCGACGACGGCGACCGCTAGCACCGACCCGACGACCGACAGCCGTACCACGACCGCCCGCATCCGCACCTCCACGTCAGGGCAACGGCCGGATCTCGCGACGTTTCGGGCCCGGGCCAAGCCTGAACCAGACACTAACCTGAGCCGATGGAGACACCGGGCAGCCAGGCCCCCGCTGCCACCCGCGCTCTGCGGGTGCTGGGCTTTCTGGCCACGCAGCCGGACCCGGTCACCCTGCACCGGATCGCCGGTGCGCTGTCCATCCCGCGGTCCTCGGCGTACCACTTGGTCAACGCAATGATCGACGAGGGCTTCGTCACCCATCTGGAGGACGAGCACCGCTACGCGCTCGGCGTCGCCGCGTTCGAGGTGGGCACCGGCTACACCAGGCAGGCTCCCCTGCAGCGGATCGCCCGCAAGCCCCTGGCGGACCTCGTCGACACCCTGGGAGAGTCAGCCCACCTTGCCGTCCTGCATGGTCGCGACATCTACTACGTCCTCGAGGAGCGCGCCCCGCGGCGCCCACCGCTCGTTACGGATGTGGGGGTGCGGCTTCCCGCGCATCTGACGGCCAGCGGTCGCGCGATCCTCGCGTTGCTGCCCGGCCGGCAGGTGCGCGCGCTGTATCCGGACAAGCTCGCGTTCGTCTCCCGGTACGACACGGGTCCGGCGTCGTTGAGCGCGCTTCAGATGCTGCTGAGCGAGACCCGGCGACGGGGGCATGCCCGCGAGGACGGCGACGTCACTCCAGGCTTCTCGTCCGTTGCCTCGGCGGTGACCGACCACTCGTCGTACCCGGTAGCGGCCGTCGCGGTGACGTTCCCGTCGGAAGCCCTCCTCGACATGGATCTGACGGTACGACGGGTGGCGGGTGTGGCGGCGTCGCTCAGCCGGCGACTCGGGAGCCAGGCTAGGGTCACAGGGGTCTGAGCACAGGAGGCGCTCTATGCACGTGCTGGCGATCGTCGTGTCGCTTGCGATCACGCTCGTCGCCGTGGCCCTTTTCGCCCGTGCCGTCGGGCGGATCGTTGCCACCGTCCGGCTGGGACAACCAGCACTCGGCAGGTCCGAGGAGCCGGGGCGCCGCTGGCTGACCATGTTCCGGGAGACACTGGGGCACACCCGAATGCTCCAGTGGAGCCATATCGGCGTCATGCACTGGTTCATCTTCGTCGGCTTCGGCTTTCTCTTCCTGACGCTTCTCACCGCGTTCGGGCAGCTGTTCAGCGCTCCGTTTGCGCTACCGGTCTTCGGTCACTGGCTGGTCTTCGACTGGGTGACGGAGGCGATCGCGTGGCTGATGCTGCTCTCGATCATCGGCCTGCTGCTGGTGCGGCTGAGCCACCGGCCGACTGGGCGCCTCGGCCGGTACAGCCGGTTCTACGGGTCGACCATGTGGCAGGGCTACTTCGTCGAGGGCGTGATCCTCGGCGTCGGCACCTGCATCCTGCTGCTCCGCGGCAGCGAGTACGCGCTCGGTGACTCCTCTCGACTGTCGCACTTCCCGCTGACGTTCTTCATCGGTGACCTGCTCGGCGGGATGGGTGACTCCTCGCTGCACAACCTGATCTACCTGGTGGCGATGGTGAAGATCATCATCTCCTTCACCTGGATGATCGTGATCTCGCTGAACGTCACGATGGGTGTGGCCTGGCACCGGTTCACCGCCTGGCCGAACATCTGGTTCCGCCGCAAGCCGGACGGCCGCCCGGCCCTCGGCGGCCTGCTCCCGATGACGGCCGGCGGTGTCCCGATCGACTTCGAGAGCCTCGACGACCTCGACGAGGACACCTCGTTCGGGGTTGGCAAGGTCGAGGATTTCAGCTGGAAGGGTCTGCTCGACTTCACGTCCTGCACGGAGTGCGGCCGCTGTCAGTCCCAGTGCCCGGCGTGGAACACCGACAAGCCGCTGTCGCCCAAGCTCTTCATCACGGCGCTGCGTGACCACGCCTACGCCAAGGCGCCCGCATTGGCCGCCGTACCCGGCGTCGAGCCGACCGAGGCTCACCGCGCCGAGCTGGAGCGACCGCTCGTCGCCGACCCGGAGGCCTATGGGGTCATCGATCCGGACGTGCTCTGGTCATGCACGTCGTGCGGCGCCTGCGTCCAGCAGTGCCCGGTGGATATCGAGCACGTCGACCACATCATGGACATGCGGCGCTACCAGGTGCTCGTCGAGTCCAACTTCCCGGCTGAGCTCAACCAGCTGTTCAGAGGCCTGGAAACCAAGGGCAACCCGTGGAGCATGGCACCCAACGCACGAATGGACTGGGCGAAGGGCCTTCCCTTCGACGTCTTGCAGGTGGGCTCCGACGTCGAGACGCTGGAGGAGGTGGAGTGGCTCTTCTGGGTCGGCTGCGCCGGAGCCTACGAGGACCGCGCGAAGAAGACGACCCGGGCGGTTGCCGAGCTCCTCCACGAGGCGGGTGTCTCGTTCGCGGTGCTGGGCAACGGCGAGACCTGCTCGGGGGACCCGGCCCGGCGGTCCGGCAACGAGTTCGTGTTCCAGCAGTTGGCGCTGCAGAACGCCGAGGTGCTGAAGGAGGCCAAGGCGACGAAGGTGGTGTCCACGTGTGCGCACTGCTTCAACACGCTGAAGAACGAGTACGGCCAGCTCGGCGTCCACCTCGAGGTGGTGCACCACACCCAGCTGCTCAACAAGCTGGTCAAGGAGGGGAAGCTCACGCCGGTCGCCCCCCCGAAGAGCCAGGTCGGCGGCCGGACAATCACGTACCACGACCCCTGCTACCTCGGGCGGCACAACTCGGTGTACGAGCCGCCGCGGGAGTTGCTCGCTGCGGTCCCGGGGGCAAGCTTCGTGGACATGCCACGGACGCGCGACCGGTCCTTCTGCTGCGGTGCCGGCGGCGCACGGATGTGGATGGAGGAGCGCATCGGCCAGCGCATCAACATCAACCGGACGACGGAAGCCGTGGCCACCGGGGCACAGCAGATCGCCACCGCGTGCCCCTTCTGCCGCGTCATGCTCAGTGACGGGCTGACCACCCTGCAGGCGAGCGGCGGAGCCCAGGAGGACGTCGAGGTGCTCGACGTTGCGCAGCTCCTGTTGGCGTCGGTACGTCGCTCCTGACGTCATACGAAAGCACTATGGTGTTGCCTTGACGTCACAGTAGTGTCATAGTAGTGCCCATGGACATCACACACTTCGTGGAGGAGCTACGACGAGACCTCCTCGCGACCGCACAGGCCGGTGGGGAGGACATCCGTGCGGCGGCCGAGCGGTTGACGGTGGCCCTCGACTCGTCCGTGCGCCTCACCCTGATGGACGCCCTGTCGCAGGCAGCGGCGGAGATCACCAACGAGCTCCAAGGCACCAGCGTCGAGCTCCGGCTCAAGGGCCGCGAGCCGATCTTCGTCGTCGTCGGCGCCGGGACGGACGCACCGGCGCCTACGCCGGAGGAGCCGGCCGACCCCGGTGAGGACTTCGAGCTCGATGACGAGACGGTGGCCCGCATCACCCTACGGCTGCCGGAGTCGCTGAAGACCCGGGCCGAAGATCTTGCCGCCAAGCGCGGTCAGTCCCTCAACACGTGGCTGGTGAACGCCACCCGGGCTGCGACAAGCGGCTTGACGATCAACGTCAACGCTGCCGGCTTCGGTCCTGGTGCCCCGGGCCGGAACCGTTCATCCAACAAGCGCATCCAGGGGTGGGTGCGATGACCCAGGAGAAGCTCATGACTCAGGACAGCGTGCGGTTCGACTTCCCGACGCCGAGGCCGGTCGATCTCAAGGTCGAGCTCAACAGCGGAATGATCGACATCACCGCAGCGGAGACGTCGAGCGCCACTGTCGAGCTCGAGGCAGTCCACGGTGACACCTATGCCCAGGAGCTGGTTGCGAATGCCCGGGTCGAGCAGCACGGTGACCGCATCTCGGTGATCCTGCCGAAGGCCAAGAACAGCCTGTTCGGCCGCAAGGGTCAGGTCCGGGCGTCGATCGTCGTACCGCTCGACAGCAGTCTGCGGATCGACACCAGCTCGGCGGATGTGACGGGACACGGCAGGCTCGGTGCCGCGAACATCAACAGCGGCTCGGGGGACGTCGAGCTAGCGGACATCGCCTCGGGTGACGTGAAGGCCGGGTCGGGCGATGTGGAGGTCGATGCCGTCGCGGAGTCGATCAAGGTCAAGACCGGCTCGGGAGACGTCAGCGTTGGCTCGATCGGCGGCACCGGCGAGATCAGCGCCGGCTCCGGCGACGTCGTGGTGGGCGACCTGGCCGACGCGATCAAGGTCAAGACCGGCTCCGGTGACATCGTCATCAAGAGCGGCGGCGAGCACATCGACGTGATGGCCGGCTCCGGCGACGTGGCGCTGAAGCGAGTCGAGGGCGGTGAGGTCATCGCCAAGACCGGGTCGGGGGACGTCTCCATCGGCATCCTCCGGGGGACGGCCGCCTACCTCGACATCCAGACGGTGACCGGCGACGTCACCAGCTCACTCGATCCCTCCGGTGCTCCCGGCGAGGGCGACCCGACCGTATCCATCAGCGTCATGTCAGGAACCGGCGATGTGGTCCTACAGCACGCGTAACCGGTCCGCGGTCCCTCCCTCCGCGGCGCCTCCTTCCGCTCCGTCGTACGACGGAACTGAGAGAGTCCGTCGACGTCACCAGCAGCCCGCTCCCTCAGCGCCGACGCCCCAGCGGAGCGCCCCGATCTGCGGTGCCGGCCGCGTGGGCATCATCAGCCAGGAAGAGGTACAGCAATGATCATGTCCGAGGACATCGCCCGCGAAGTCATCCGCCAGCGCACCACGGGAAGGCAGGTCTACCAGCGCCCGCGTCATCCCCGCACCGCACGCGCTCTGCGCCGCCTGGCCGACCGCTTCGACCGCTTCGACCGCCAGGTCTAGCGCGCCCCGAGCTTCGGAACGACATGGGGAGAATTCGCGCCCCGAGTGCCCCGGATCGTTCCTTACCAGTTCCGTGTCGCGGCGGCCGCTAGACCGTCGCACGGTGGAAGTTCTGGAACGAGCGAGACGGGGTGGGGCCGCGCTGGCCCTGGTAGCTGGACCCGTACTTCTCGCTACCGTAGGGGTGCTCGGCCGGCGTGCTGAGCCGGAAGAAGCACAGCTGGCCGATCTTCATCCCGGGCCAGAGCTTGATGGGTAGCGTGGCCACGTTCGACGGCTCGAGCGTGACGTGTCCGGGAAGCCCGGGTGGATGAACCCGGCGGTGGAATGGGTCAGCAGACCGAGGCGGCCGAGCGACGACTTGCCCTCCAGACGCGCAGCGATGTCGTCGGGCAAGCCCGGGTCAGGTCGGGCTGGTCGGCTGCACCATGTCCTCGTCGAACGGTTGCAGGTTGACGCGGTCGCCAGCGGTCTCAGCCGGATGTCGCGATCGCTCAGCAGCACCCGCCGAGACTACCGAACCCACCGGCTGTTGCCGCCCCGCGCGCAGGGGTGACGTGCGTTTCGGTAGAGGCCTCGTCGACCCGTCACCCAGCCGAAATTGCCGCGACCCCCACCATGGTGACGGCCACTCCGACGATCTGGATGCGTCGCAACCGCTCACTCAGAACGAGGCGGGCGAGCAGCACCGTCACGACGGGGAACAGCGAGCTCAGCACGCTCGTGATGCTGACGAACCCTTTCGTGGAGGCGATGCCGAAGAACAGGTTGGCGCCGAAGTCCCCACTGGAGATCGCCAACACCCACAGGTAGTCCCGCCCTCGCATGCCGCCCGTCGTACGACGGACAAGTGCCGCAATGACGAACCCGGCCGTCACGGTTGCCCGCATCGACCAGAGGGTCAGCAGTGGGCTGTCCTCGGACCCGCGGTCCATGAAGACGAAGAAGGCACCGAAGAGAAAGCCAGCGAGCATCGCCGTCACGACCGGCCTTGCCGACGCTGCTCCGCTGAACTCTGGCCCGCCCGTGAGCACGATGCCCACGACCGCGATGACGATGCCACTGAGGGTCATCCGGCTCGGCGACTCGCCGGAGAGCACGCCCACGACAACCGGTACCGCCAAGCCAAGTGACGTCACCGGCGCGACCACGCCCATCGTCCCGGTCGACAGCGCGAGGTAGTAGCAGATCAGGCCGAGTCCCCCGGATGTGCCGGCGGCCATGCCCCACGGGAGCCAGCCGACGGGGCCGTGCCAGCCACCCGTCGCTATCACGGCAATCGAGGCAATGATCGCCCCGAAGAGGGCGCCCCATCCCACCACGACCACGGCCGGCCGGCGCCTGCTGACGAGGCCGCCGGCGAAGTCGGATGCGCCCCAGAGCAGGCTGGAGAGTAGCGACAAGACGATGGCCATTGCCGGACCCTACGTTGCGAGATGCCCTGGTCGAGCCCTGGGGCCGAGTGGCTGGCAAGTCGTCGGGCGGTAGTATCGACGTCGCTCGCCACGGTGTCTCGCGGCGATGCGCGGGTGTAGTTCAATGGTAGAACATCAGCTTCCCAAGCTGACAGTGCGAGTTCGATTCTCGTCACCCGCTCCGGTCCTCCACGCCCGACCCAGACTCCACGCGCCCTTTCGGGACGCAGTCGTAGTCGGGGCATCTAGCCGTGTTCAGCTCTGGGTCGCGGAATGTTTGCCGTTCGGCTGCCGGGTGTTGTGCATCGGCGGATATTTTGAGGTCGCGGTCGGCAACGGTCCGACAGCGGGAGGAGCAACCCGATGTCGCCTAGCACCTTGCGCGCGCTGGCTGTCCTCGGAGCCGCTGGGCTCTTCGCTGCGGCTGCCGCCCCCGCCGGATCGGCAACGGCAAGTCAGGCTCCATCTCATGGGAAGACCTACGACCACGTTCTGCTCTTGTCGGTCGACGGGATGCACCAGTCCGACCTCCATTGGTACGTGGTTCATCATCCTGACTCGGCGTTGGCCTCGCTGCTACAGCACGGCACTGAATTTACGAACGCCCAAACCCCGTTCCCATCTGACTCCTTCCCAGGCATGCTGGGGCAGGTCACGGGCGGCAACCCCAAGACCACTGGTATCTACTACGACGTCACCTATAACCATCGACTCCTCGACCCGACCGCCAGCAGCACCGCGGTCCCAACCAGAGCCGATTGTGCCGCCGGGCATCCCGGTGCGAACGTCACGTTCGATGAGAGCCTCGACATCAGCCCCGACCGTCTCGACGCCGGCCAGGGGCTGCCGCGCCTTCCTGGTGACATCCTGCAGATGACCAGCGACCCCCAGACGCTGATCGACCCGACCAAACTACCGATCGACCC
>JBBQKY010000050.1:0-14629 GCA_038327385.1 Propionibacteriales bacterium | reverse complement strand
GAGATGGCCCTGGAGGGAGTTCGCCCGTACCTCGGGACCCATGGCGGTGATGTCGAGCTCCTGGATGTCACCGATGCCGGGGTGGTGCGCCTGCGGCTGCTCGGCAGCTGCGACGGCTGCCCGTCCTCGTCGGTGACGCTGTCGCTCGCCGTAGAGGGCGCGGTGCAGGCGGCCGCTCCGGAGGTGACGTCGATCGAGGTGGAGACCGAGGACGAGTCGGCCAAGAGCGCAACCGGCCCGTTGATCTCCGTGGAGTCCTTGCGGTCCCGTCTCGGCCCGGAGGAGCCGTCTGCCGCTGGCGCCTGGGAGCCGGCGGCGCTGCTGTCCGAGCTGCAGCCGGGACAGGTGGGTGGCTGCACCGTCGGAGAGCTGGCGGTCCTCGCCTGTCGCATCGGCGCCGATCTTTTCGCGTTTCGCGACCAATGCCCCCGCTGCACGTCGAGCCTGGTCGGGGCGAGTCTGGAGCGGCGCCTCGGCTATCCGGTCGGGGACGGGGTGCTCACGTGCCCGGCGTGCTCCAGCCACTACGACGTACGTCGAGCCGGTGCCTGCCTCGACGCCGAGGGTGAGCATCTGGCGCCCCTGCCGGTTCTCCTCCGAGATGGTGTCGCAGCGGTCGCCGTACCTGCGGTGAGCACATGACCGGTGAGCCCATCTCGACGGCGCCTCGGAGCTGGGCGCCGGGATCCCCGCTCGAGACGCTGCGTCGTATCACGTCGACCCGACCGGCGCCCATCACGTTCGAGCGTTGCGAGATGTGCGCCGAGCCGATCAGCGAGTCCCACCAGCACGTCGTGAACCTGGAGAGCCGGGCCCTCATGTGCACGTGCCGCGGCTGCTACCTGCTTTTCACAGCCGACGCGGCACAGCTTCGCTACCGCGCCGTCCCCGACCGCTACCTGTCATTCCCGAGCTTCGAGGTGGGTCCTGGCCACTGGGACCAGCTGGAGATCCCGGTCGGACTGGTGTTCCTCTTCCGCAACTCCATGCAGGGCCGGACCATCGCGTTCTACCCTGGGCCGGCGGGAGCCACCGAGTCGGAGCTCCCGCTCGACGCCTGGGCGACGGTGGTAGCGGCAAACCCCCAGCTCGGGCTGCTGCAGACCGACGTGGAGGCCCTTCTCATCCGCGCCCCGGAGCGGGGTCGCTCCGGCTTCACCTGCAATATCGTCCCCATCGACGCGTGCTACGAGCTGGTGGGTCGGCTTCGGCAGCTCTGGCGTGGCTTCGACGGCGGCAAGGACGCGCATGCCGCCATGGACGACTTCTTCGACACGGTGTCGTCGCGCAGTCGGCCGGCACCTGCGGTGGAGGGAACGGGTCGACCATGACCGACCTCTCGTTCTCCGTCGTCGACGTCTTCGCCGAGCACTACGCGGCGGCGCCGCAGCTGACGGCTCGGCTGCGGATCGAGGAGTCCAGCGAGCAGGTGGTCCACGCGATCGCGCTCCGCTGCCAGGTCCGGATCGAGCCACAGCGCCGGCGCTACAGCCAGGACGAGGAGAGCGGTCTGCTCGACATGTTCGGCACCAGGGATCGCTGGTTCGACACCCTCAAGCCGTTCATGTGGATGCAGTGCAGCACCATGGTCCAGGGCTTCACCGGCATCACCGAGGTCGACCTGCCGATGCCGTGCACGTACGACTTCGAGGTTACCTGGTCCAAATACCTGCACGCCTTGCGCGACGAGACGATCCCGGTGGTATTCCTCTTCTCCGGGACGGTCTTCACCCGCGGGACGAAAGGCTTCGGCGTCGAGCAGGTCCCTTGGGACCGGGAAGCGACGTACAAGGTTCCGGTCACCGTGTGGAAGGACATGATCGCGCACTACTTCCCGAACACCGGCTGGATCCGGTTGAGCCACGAGTCGCTGGAGAGCCTTGCGCACTACAAGTCCGTGCGCGGACTGACGACGTGGGAAGCGGCTGTCGAGACCCTGCTGGCGAAGGAGGTGTCGCCCCATGAGTCTTGAGCACGCCCGGGCCGTCGCCGACGCGGTGCTGTACGAGGGCTATCTGCTCTACCCTTACCGCGCCTCGTCCAGCAAGAACCAGTCGCGCTGGCAGTGGGGGGTGCTGGGGCCGGCTGGCGCTGCCGCGGCGAGCCTCGGCGAGGAGCCGACCATGTCGACGCAATGCCTGGTGCGCGTCGCCGCCAACGGCCGGCTCACGGTGCAGCTGCGCTTCCTGCAGCTGCAGGCACGCCTCGTCGAGCGAGTCTCGCCCACGGCCCCGAGCGGGTTCGAGTCGGTCGACGAGCTGTCGGTGGGCAGCCGGACGTTGACCACGTGGGACGAGGCGACGCCGCACGAGGTCGAGCTCGGTCCGTACCCGCTCGCGACATCCCTCGACGGTCCCGCGACGCTGGCCCCCGTCCGGGTGGACGGAGGCGAGGACGTCGAGCTGCTCCTGGACGAGGGCGACGCGGTCGTCGGACGTGTGGTACGTCGACGCTGGCCGCTCGACGCCCAGGTCCGGATGACCACGGCCCTGGCGACGCCGGCCGGAGACATCGCCCGGCTCGAGATCACTGTCGAGAACGTGACCGACCTCGGTGGCCTGGCTGAGGGCGTGGGCGACAAGCAGGCAGCCACTCGAGGGTCGTTCATCGGTGCGCATCTGCTGCTCGAGGTCGCCGGCGGCGCCGACTTCGTGTCGCTGCTCGAGCCTCCCGACGAGGCGCTGGAAGCCGCGGCAGCCTGCCAGCAGAGCCGATGCTGGCCGGTGCTCGCCGGCACACCGGGGCAGACCGACGTGGTCCTCGCCTCGCCGATCATCCTCTACGACTACCCGGAGGTGGCCGAGCAGAGCGCCGGGGCGCTGTTCGACTCGACCGAGATCGACGAGATCCTCACGCTGCGGGTCATGACCTTGACCGACGAGGAGAAGGCGGCGGCGCGTGCCACGGACCCCCGTGCGGCCGAGATCATCGACCGTTGCGACCAGCTGACGCCGCAGGACATGCAGGCCCTCCACGGCATCCTGCGGGACCCGCGTGCAGACGTCGACATGAGCGACGTACCGACGTTCACCGACGTCGTGCCATCCGCACCATTGCGAGATCTTCGCGACGCGGAGGAGGCGACGTTCGACACCGGTGGCTCCCCCTGGTGGGACCCGGCGGAGGACGCGAGCGTGAGCCCGGAGACCGACGGCGTGTTCATCGAGGGCGTCCTCGTCGCGAAGGACAGCCTCGTGCGCATCCGTCCCTCCCGGCGGGCCGACGCCCAGGACATTTTCTTTGCCGACCAGACAGCGCGGGTGACCGCTGTCCTCAGTGACGTCGACGGCCAGGTCCATGTTGCTGTGGTGCTCGTCGACGACCCGGCAGCCGACATGCACGAGTGGTACGGCCGCTACCTGTACTTCGGGCCGGAAGAGCTCGAGCCGCTGGATGAGACTTCAACCCATGCCACTTCGGACCACAGAGAGGAGAGTCGATCATGAAAGGACTGGGAGTCGTCACCGCCGTGCTGCTGTCGGGCTTGGCGGTCGTCGCCGGTTACCTCGGCGTGCGGTCCATCCCGGACCTGCGGCGTTACCTGAAGATCCGGCAGATGTGAGGCAGGAAGGAGCCAGCAATGAGTGACAAACCAGCGGAGCACCTCGAGGAGGAGCCGCAAGCCGTCCGTGGTGAGCCGGGGTCTCGCGACACCGGCTCGGACGAGCCGGCAGGCGGGCCCGTCGACCGGCCCGCCGGAACCGCCGACGAGGAGCACGACACGTCCGTCGACGCGCAGGGCACCATCCACGAGGACATGCCGCAGATGCCATCCGGCGACCAGGGCGGCTGACGCGCACCACCAGCACGGCACGCAACCGAGGAGGACCGCATGGCAGAGACACCCAACGACGACCCGGACACCGGCGGCCGAGCCCTGCCGCCCTACGAGGGCCGGCGGGAGAGCGCGGACGTCGACGGACCGGAGGAGATGCGCAAGGACGGGGCCAACGTCGCCGGTGCCACCGGACCGGTCGAGAGCGGCGAGATGAAGTCGACCCCCAAGGAGGACACCCCGCGTGGCGCGGAGGCGTCGCCCTCCGACGAGCAGCCGGCCAGCGAGATGCCGGAGACCGACCTGGACAAGGACATGGTCGGTCCCGACCACTACCAGGGCACCGGGCGTGGGGAGAACAAGGCAGAGGACTCCGGGAAGGCCTGACGTGACAGCCAACGTCCTCGTCGCCGGCATCGGCAACATCTTCATGGGTGATGACGGGTTCGGTCCGGAGGTCGCCCAGCGGATGCTCGCTGGCCAACCGGAGGGGGACGGCCTTCCCGACGGAGTGCGTGTCGTGGACTACGGGATTCGCGGCATGCACCTTGCGTACGACCTGCTCGAGGGCGTCGACGCCCTGGTGCTGGTCGACGCTCTGCCAGGTCACGACGGCCCCCCCGGCAGCATCCATGTGCTCGAGGTGAGGCCCGAGGACCTCGGCAACGGCGCCTTCGACGCGCACGGCATGGATCCAGTGGCGGTGCTGTCGAGCCTCAGCGCTCTCGGTGGGTCGCTCCCACCGACGTACGTCGTCGGGTGCCGTCCGGACGACATCGGTGACGGCATTGGCCTGTCGCCGCCAGTCGCCGCCGCCGTCGACGAGGCCGTCTCCACGGTGCGCGCCGTCATCGCCGAGCGGCTGGGAGCCGCCGTCGCGGTCGGCAAGGAGGGCTGACCATGTGCCTTGGGATACCGGGCCAAGTGGTCGAGATGGTGGAGGGGTACGGCGGTCTGCTGGTGACCGTCGACGTCGTCGGCGGCCGCAGCCGGGTCAACCTGGGGATGCTCGAGGACCCGACTGTCTCACCAGGTGACTGGCTGCTCATCCACCTGGGCTTCGCGGTCGAGCGCATCGACAAGGCGGGCGCCGACAAGGCGATGTCGGGCCTGGAGCTGATGGGCCGTCCACGCGACGACACCGCGGGGGAGCACGGAGCCGCTTTCGAAGGACATCTCAGGCGCTCGGCGTCGTGAACGGGCGCCGGCGGCGTCGCTTCCTGGTGCGGGGGCTCGTGCAAGGGGTGGGCTTTCGACCGTTCGTGTACGTGACGGCGTCCGAGCTGTCGCTGTCCGGA
Source organism: Propionibacteriales bacterium (assembly GCA_038327385.1). GTDB lineage: Bacteria > Actinomycetota > Actinomycetes > Propionibacteriales > Nocardioidaceae > JAWWPG01. The sequence goes on along the minus strand of JBBQKY010000050.1, from coordinate 9,556 downwards.
TCCGTGGCGAACGACTCGAGCGGAGTCGTGATCGAGGTGGAGGGCACCCCGGCCTCCGTCGACGCGTTCGCCGACGCCCTCGGGCAGCGCCCCCCGCCGCTCGCCGTGATCGAGGCCGTGGAAGGCATCGACATCCCGGTGCGCGGCGGGACCGGTTTTCGCATCCTGGAGTCGGCTCGCCGGGAGGGCGGACGCACCCTCGCGTCGGCGGATGTCGCCACCTGCGACGACTGCCTGCGGGAGCTGACCGACGTCGACGACCGCCGTCATCGCCATCCCTTCATCACCTGCACCAACTGCGGACCACGGTTCACGATCATCACGAGCCTGCCCTACGACCGCGCGTCCACCACGATGCGGGAGTTCGCCATGTGCGACCCCTGTCGGCGCGAGTACGACGACCCGGCCGACCGCCGCTTCCACGCGCAGCCGATCGCCTGTCCCGACTGTGGGCCGCGGCTCGAGTTCACCGACGGGAGCGCGGGCGTGCTGGGGGACGCGGAGAGTCTCGCCGTCGCCCGCGACCAGCTCCGCGCGGGCTCGATCCTCGCGGTCAAAGGGATCGGGGGCTACCACCTCGTCTGTGACGCCACCAACGAGGAGGCCGTCGCCGAGCTGCGCCGGCGCAAGCAGCGCGGCAACAAGCCGTTCGCCGTCATGGTGGCCGACCTGTCGGCTGCGCGCAGGTTCGTCGCGATGAGCGCCGCCGAGGAGGATCTGCTGACAGATCCTCGACGACCAGTGACGCTGCTCCGTCGACGGGCCGAGTCGACGGTCACCGTCGCGGCAAGTGTCGCGCCGGACACCCACGAGCTCGGAGTCCTGCTGCCGTACAGCGGGCTGCACGTGTTGCTGCTGGGGCTGCCCGGGGATCCGCCAGGCGCGGAGGCGCTGGTGATGACGTCCGGCAACCGGGGCGGCGAGCCCATCGTCATCGACGACGACGAGGCGTTGGCACGCTTACAGCCACTCGTCGACGGCTGGTTGCTCCACCGTCGCCGTATCCACGTCCCGTGCGACGACTCCGTCGCCCGGGTGGTCGCAGCTGCCGAGCTGCCGATCCGCCGATCCCGGGGGTACGCGCCGATGCCGATCGCGTTGCCCTTCGCCGTACCGGCCATGCTGGCGGTAGGTGCCGACCTCAAGAACACCTGCGCGGTCGCTGAGGGGCGGCACTTCTGGTTCAGCCAGCACATCGGTGACATGGACGACGTCGCGACTCTCACGGCGTTCGAGGCCACCGAGCGCCATCTCGAGGAGCTGACTGGTGTTCGTCCGACGATGCTCGTCTGCGACGAGCATCCCGGCTACCGGTCCACCCGGTGGGCGTCGTCGCACGGTGCCGGGCGACCCGTCGTGTCGGTTCAGCACCACCACGCTCATGTAGCCGCCGTCATGGGGGAGCACGGCCTCGACGAGTCGGCAACCGTCATCGGTTTCGCCTTCGACGGCACGGGATTCGGACCGGGACACTCCGTCTGGGGAGGGGAGGTGCTGATCGCCGGCTACCTCGGCTTCCGTCGCTTCGCCCATCTCTCGAACGTCGCCTTGGCCGGTGGCGATGCCAGCGTCGAACGCCCCTACCGGATGGCGCTCGCGCATCTGCGGGCGGCGGGGATCGACTGGGCACCGTGGCTGCCACCGGTGGCCGTCTCCCCGGCGAGCGAACGGGCCGTGCTGGGTCATCAGCTCGACACCGGGTTCGGCTGCGTCTCGACGTCGAGCATGGGAAGGCTCTTCGACGCGGTCGCCTCGCTCACCGGTGTCCGGCACGTGGCGGCGTACGAGGCGGAGGCCGCCATGGTGCTGGAGTCCACGTGCGACGACGACGAAGGCGCCGGCGACTACCGGTTCGGCTTCACGGCGTCCGCGGAGGCAGACACCGCGATCGACCCAGCACCGGTGCTGGCCGCCATCGTGCGCGACCTGGCCGGTGGCACGCCGGTGCCCCGCATCGCGTCTCAGTTCCACTCCGCTGTCTGCGACGCCATGGTGGCGACAGCAGTGCGCGCGCGCGAGGCGGGTGACGGCTCGGGGCAGCTCGACACCGTCGTACTCGGCGGCGGCGTCTTCCAGAACGCTCGCCTGCTGCGGGAGTCCGCGCGGGCGCTGCGCGCCGAGGGTTTCCGGGTCCTGGTGCCGACCCGCGTGCCACCCAACGACGGGGGTATCGCGCTGGGGCAGGTCCTCGTCGCAGGTGCCATTGCGCGGACCAAGCGGGATCACATCGTTGAGAGGGTGCCAGGACACCCGGATCCGGCGTATAAATGACGAAGGAGAGGAGTCTCACATGTGCTTGGCGGTTCCCGGCAGGGTCATGAGCATCGAGGAGCGCGACCAGACACCGATGGCGGAGGTGGACTTCGGGGGCGTAAAGAAGGACGTGTGCCTGCAGTACATCCCTGACGTCGAGGTCGGGGAGTACGTCATGGTGCACGTCGGCTTCGCCATCCAGCGGATGGACGAGGCTGCGGCGCAGAAGACGCTGGCCAGCTTCGAGAAGCTCGGCATCCTCGAGGAGGAGTTCGGTGACGGGTTCGCCCTCGCCGCGCGACAGGCCGGTCAGGAGCACGTACCAGGGGAGGTGGCGTCATGAAGTACTTGGATGAGTTCAGCAACCCGGAGCTGGCGAGGAAGCTGCTCGACCAGATCCACGAGGTGACTACGCGACCGTGGGCGATGATGGAGGTGTGCGGAGGCCAGACGCACTCGATCATCCGACACGGCATCGACCAGCTGCTGCCCGAGGGGATCGAGATGATCCACGGTCCCGGCTGCCCCGTGTGCGTGACGCCGCTCGAGATCATCGACAAGGCGCTGGAGATCGCGGCCCGTCCCGGCGTCATCTTCTGCTCGTTCGGGGACATGCTGCGGGTGCCCGGCAGCTCGCAGGACCTGTTCCGGATCAAGAGCGCCGGTGGCGACGTGCGCGTCGTCTACTCGCCGCTGGATGCACTCAACCTGGCGCGGGAGAACCCTGATCGGGAGGTGGTGTTCTTCGGCATCGGGTTCGAGACGACGGCGCCGGCGAACGCCATGACCGTGTACCAGGCCAAGCGCCTCGGCATCACCAACTTCTCCCTGTTGGTCTCCCATGTGCTGGTTCCGCCGGCGATCGCGGCGATCATGGAGTCCCCGACGTGTCGGGTGCAGGGGTTCCTCGCTGCCGGCCACGTCTGCAGCGTGATGGGCACGCGAGAGTACCCGCCGCTAGTCGACAAGTACCGGGTCCCGATCGTGGTGACCGGCTTCGAGCCTCTCGACATCCTGGAAGGCATCCGGATGACGGTCACGCAGCTGGAGGAGGGGCGCTACGAGCTCGAGAACGCCTATCCCCGCGCTGTCCCGGAGGAGGGGAACAAGTTCGCCATCGAGATGCTGCACGACGTCTTCGAGGTCACCGACCGGGCCTGGCGCGGCATCGGCATGATCCCGCAGAGCGGCTGGCAGCTCTCTGAGCGGTACCGGGACTTCGACGCGGAGCAGCGGTTCGAGGTCGCCGGAATGCATACCGACGAGTCGGCACTGTGCCGCTCCGGCGAAGTGCTGCAGGGGCTGATCAAGCCGCACGAGTGCGCTGCGTTCGGCAAGGAGTGCACCCCCCGCAACCCGCTCGGCGCGACGATGGTCTCGTCGGAGGGCGCCTGCGCGGCGTACTACCTCTACCGTCGCCTCGAGCTCGTGAGCAGCTGACGTGACCCCTGCCTCAGCGGGCGGAAACGACCTGGACTTCACGAGCTGGACCTGCCCCGCCCCCTTGCGGGACACGCCGGCGATCGTCATGGGTCACGGCGGAGGAGGCGCGCTGTCGGCTGAGCTCGTCGAGCACCTGTTCCTCCCCGCGTACGGGACCGCGGCGGACTCCCAGCTCGGGGACTCGGCCGTCGTCGAGGTCGGCGCCACCAGGTTGGCGTTCTCCACCGACTCTTACGTCGTGAAGCCGCTGTTCTTCCCGGGCGGCTCGATCGGGGACCTCGCGGTGAACGGCACGGTCAACGACCTGGCGATGTCGGGTGCGCAACCGCTGGCGCTCTCGACGGCGTTCATCATCGAGGAAGGCACCGAGCTGTCCGAGCTGGCGCGGGTCGCCGAAGCGCTGGGTGCTGCCGCGCGGCTCGCCGGGGTCAAGATCGTCACCGGTGACACGAAAGTGGTCGACAGCGGCAACGGCGATGGGGTCTTCGTGAACACGGCCGGCATCGGCGTGCTCGACGCATCCGTCGACATCAGGCCGGAGCGTGCCGCCGCGGGGGATGTCGTCATCGTGAGCGGTGACATCGGCGTACACGGTGTCGCGGTGATGAGCTGCCGGGAGGGCTTGGAGTTTGGGACGACCGTGCGCAGCGACTCGGCCCCCCTGCACGGCCTGGTTGCCGACATGCTCGCCACGGGTGCCGACGTGCACGCCTTGCGCGACCCGACCCGCGGCGGGGTGGCCGCCTCGTTGAACGAGATCGCCAAGGCGGCGAAGGTCGGGTTCTCGCTCGTCGAACGGGATCTGCCGATCCCCCAGACCGTGAAGGACGCATGCGGACTCCTCGGTCTTGACCCCCTGTACGTCGCCAACGAGGGGAAGCTGATCGCGATCGTGCCGCCGCAAGACGTCGACCGGGTGCTCGAGGCGATGCACGCTCACGAGTACGGGCGCGATGCGTGTGTCATCGGTGTCTGCGTGGAGGAGCACCCGGGAATGGTGGTGGCCAGGACCGGGTTGGGCGGCACGCGCGTCGTCGACCTGCCGCTCGGTGAACAGCTGCCGCGAATCTGCTGACGGCCGTGACCGATCCGTCCGGCTCCGGCGTTACTGGTGCCCAGCTCTTCGCTCGCTATGCCTATCCGCCGAACGAGCTCGGCTACTGCGGCCCCGACGACCCCGCCGGCCTGCTCGGACGGAGCTCACCGGAGGCAGACGCCGAGATCACCCGACGCGCCCGGCAGTTCGAGGGCGCCTGGGCCTATTTGGAGCTCATCGCAGAGTCGACGGGGATCGGTGACCCGCTAGACCCCCGCGTCGTAGAGGCGTACTGGTTGGGAAACGACCTGCTGCCGTCCGTTGACGGCAGCTGGCTCGCTGCCCAGCTTCGAGCCAGGCTGCCGTCGGAGGCGTCCGGTCAGCGCGGCGGCGAGATCCCGGAGCTCGACGGCACGGTCCGCCCGCACCACGCGTACCACGTCTTTGCGGTCTATCCGTGGGTCGGTCTGCTGGGCCGCAACAGCGACGTCGCCAGGTCAGTGCTGGACCAGTGCCGGATCCGGACAGCCGTCGTCACCACCGTCGACGGTCCCCGCGCTACCGTCCAAGCCGGCCGGCTCGGGTGGGACGGCACTCGACTCGACATCGGTCCCGGCGAGAGCCTAGCGGTGCGGTGGAGCCACGAAGGCAGGTCGCTGCTCGAGGGCATCCAGGTCGGTGACTGCGTCTCGGTGCACTGGGACTGGGTGTGCGACGTGCTGAGTGCCGACCAGGCGGCTATCGTCGAGCGCCTCGGCCGCCAGCAGCTTGCTGCCACCAACCGCCTGCTGGGTGCAGCCGGCTGAAGACTGGGCGTCCAGCGTTTACGGCTGTCCGCGCCGGGGTACGTGCGCAGGACCAGGACGGTCATAACCATCCATCTAGGGAGTTTGCATGCTCGACCAGAACCAGCTGGACCAGGTCATCGGTGCCACGGCGTACGACAGCGACGGCGGCAAGATCGGCAAGATCGGCCAGGTCTACCTCGACAACTCAACCGGCGAGCCGGCCTGGGCCACCGTCAACACGGGGCTCTTCGGGATGAGCGAGAGCTTCGTCCCCCTGCAGGAGGCGTCGTTATCCGGCGACGGCCTGCGGGTGCCTTACGACAAGGAGACCGTCAAGAACGCACCCAACATCGAGTCCGACGGCGAGCTCTCGCCGGAAGAGGAGAGCGAGCTCTACCGCCACTACAGCATCGGCGAGTCCGGCACCACCACCGACGACGTGGCCTACACCGACAGCACCACGACCGATAGCACCACGGCCGATAGCACCTACACGGAGACCCGCGACACGACCGGCGATGTGGACGACTCGATGACGCTGTCCGAGGAGCGCGTCGAGGTCGGGACCCGCACGGAGGAGGCTGGCCGCGCCAGACTGCGCAAGTACGTCGTGACCGAGAACGTCACGGAGACAGTCCCGGTCACCAAGGAGCGCGCCGTCCTCGAGCGGGAGCCGATCACCGACGCCAACCGCGACAAGGCGATGGACGGGCCCGAGATCACCGAGGCCGAGCACGAGGTCGTCCTCCACGAGGAACGGCCGGTCGTGCAGAAGACCACCGAGGCTGTCGAGCGTGTACGGCTCGGCACCGAGCAGGTCACCACAGAGGAGAGCATCAGCGAAGAGGTTCGCAAGGAGCGCGCCGAGGTCGAGGGCGACGTGGCCGACACCACTACGACCGACGGCGACGTCGACGAAACCACCACGACCGAATCGAACCGCAGCACCGACCTCTGAGCCGACTGGCTGGCTCGCCGGCAGCGGCAACAGACGAGATGAGCCGCCTCCCACCTCACGGTGAGGGGCGGCTCACCTCTGCGTCGGGCGGCTTTGCGCCGGCGTCAGTGCCGAGCAGCCGCCACCGTGCCGGTGACCTCGCCGAGGGTGACGGCCGTGCCGCCTGGCCCGGGAGCCGTTCCTCGCAGCGTGACGGTGTCGCCGTCCTCGAGGAAGGTGCGGTTCGACCCGTCGGCCAGCGTGATGGGGCGCTCACCGTTCCAGCTCAGCTCCAGCAGGCTGCCGAACGTGTCGGCGCCCTGGCCGCTCACGGTGCCGGAGGCGAAGAGGTCGCCGGTGCGCAGGCTCGCCCCGTTGACCGTCATATGAGCGAGCATCTGCGCCGGGGACCAGTACATGCTCCGGTACGGCGGGCGCGAGACCACGGTGTCGTTGACCACCACCTCCAATCGCAGGTCGAGGCCGAAGGCATCGGCACCCGCAAGGTAGGGGAGCACCGCCGGGTCCTGCACCGGCAGCTCGACGACCGCCTGGTCGAGCGCGTCCATCGGCACCACCCAGGCCGAGATGCTCGTCGCGAAGGACTTGCCGAGGAACGGCCCGAGCGGCACGTACTCCCAGGCCTGGATGTCGCGGGCGCTCCAGTCGTTCAGCAGCACCACACCGAAGATGTGCTCGCGGGCGCGGTCGAGCGACACCGACGTCCCGAGCTCGCTGCCCGGTCCGATGACGAAGCCCACCTCACACTCGATGTCGAGCTTCGTGCTCGGGCCGAACGGGGGAGGCGACCCAGGCTCCGGCCGGCGCTGCCCCTTGGGTCGTACGACGCGGGTTCCGCTGACGACGACCGTCCCGGCCCGCCCGTGGTACCCGATCGGCAGGTGCTTCCAGTTCGACGGCAGCGCGGGGGAGTCGGGACGGAAGATCTGCCCGACGTTGCTTGCGTGCGTCTCGCTGGCGTAGAAGTCCACGTAGTCGGCCACCTCGACGGGCATCTGCATGGTGACCGAGTCGACGTCGTACAGGTTCGCAGTGACCGTCGGTCGGTTGGCCTCGTCGGTCAGCAGCCGCACCACCCAGCGCCGCACGTCCGACCACACCTGCGGTCCGGCCGACATGAGCGCGTTGAGCGACGAGGTGGCGAACACGTCGGCCAGCGGGTGCTCGTCATCGGCTGACGCCCCGGCCAAGCTCAGAACCTGATCCCCGATCCGGACACCCACCGAGGCAGGGCCACCCCCGCTGCTGAAAACGCCGTACGGGAGGGTGGCAAGGCCGAACGGATGGTCGTCCGGGACAGCGAGCCAGCTCACGCGACCAGTCCCAGAGAGACCAGGTCGCCGACCGGCTCCTCGACTCCGCAGCAGCCGAACGAGACGAAGCGGCGCCGGGCCGCGACGATCCGTTCACCGGGCAGCTCGCTGAGCTGTGCCACCACCTGCCCCTTGTCGCGCATCGACAGCGTGGCGGCGAGCGCACCGGCGTCCCTCCCGTCGATCGCATGAGCGGCTGCGAGGAGCACGTTGAGGAACCCGTGGTGCTCGAACCCGGTGTCCGCGGCCGTGTGGCGGAGCGCGTGGTGCAGGCCAGCCGTCAGCTTCAGCGGCGCCTGTACGGCGACCGCGGCCGCGAGGACAGCGGCCAGCGTCTCCTCCGATGGGAAGGCGTCCCGCGTCACGCCCCCCGTGCGCAGCTTCGCCACGACGGGCCGACCGGCGGCTGCCTGCGCGCCGACGGCCGCGAGGACGCGGGCACCGCTCGAGCCGGGCGTGATCTCCGCCGCGAAGGTGAGCCCCGGATCCGTCTGCGGCAACGGAAGGTTGGGGACGGCGGCCTCGAACCCGGCAACGCGCACTGCCGCTGGAACGGCGGGCGGCATTGTCGTCGTACCGATGACGACGACCGCGACTTCCGGTCCGCCCGCGCACTCATGTGCCGCCACGAAGGCGTCCCAGGCGCCGGCCGGCACCAGCAGCGGCCCGATCATGTCGGCGTACCAGGCTTTGCGATGACGCAGGTACTCGCTCAATGCGACCTCCGCGCTCGCGTTACCGGGCGGGAACATGGCAGCGTCGTCGAAGAGCAAGGCGAAGGCGGCTCGCGGAGGCGTCGACACGCGAGAACGGTACTGTAACTCCTTCCACGTCCGACACCTGAGGAGGTACGGCGATGGCGCACTACCAGTCGTGCGGGTCCGTGCCGCAGAAGCGCCACACCCAGCACCGGCTGGACTCAGGCGAGCTGGCGTTCGAGGAGCTGATGGGCGAGGAGGGCTTCTTCTCGGACTCGTCTCTCCTCTACCACCGGAACCTGCCGTCCCGCATCACCGACGCGCAGATCTGGGAGCCCGGTGACTTGACGACCACTCCGAACCATCCGCTCAAGCCCCTTCACCTCAGGCTGTACGAGCTCTTCAAGATCGACGACATCGGCGACATCGACGTCGTCACGGGCCGCCGACTGATTCTGGGCAACGCCGACGTGCGGATCTCCTACGTGGTCGCCGGGGCACCGTCGCCGCTGTACCGCAACGGCTTGGGTGACGAGTGCCTGTACGTGGAGCGCGGCTCCGCTCAGGTCGAGACCGTCTTCGGCTCGTTCGACGTCGCTGCGGGGGACTACGTGGTGGTCCCGCGCGCCACCACCCACCGCTGGCTGCCGGCAGCCGGCGAGGAGCCGCTGCGGGTCTACTGCATCGAGGCGAACTCCCACATCAGCCCGCCGAAGCGCTACCTGTCGCGGTTCGGCCAGCTGCTCGAGCACTCGCCCTACTGCGAGCGGGACCTGCGGTGTCCGACCGGGCCGATGCTCGCCGCCGACATCGGTGCGGATCCCGAAGGGAACACGGAAGTCTTCGTCAAGCACCGGGGCAACGCTCCGAGTGGCGTCGTCGGAACCGTCTTCACCTATCCCTTCCATCCGTTCGACGTGGTGGGCTGGGACGGCTGCCTGTACCCGTTCGTCTTCAACATCGCCGACTTCGAGCCCATCACGGGGCGCGTCCACCAGCCACCGCCGGTTCATCAGGTCTTCGAGGCCAACAACTTCGTGGTGTGCAACTTCGTGCCGCGCAAGGTC